>DASWBR010000196.1:0-5696 GCA_036390495.1 Candidatus Deferrimicrobiaceae bacterium
GCCGGCGCCTTCGCCGCGTTGTCCGCCGCGACCGCGAGGCCCGCGACCGAGAGGGCGAACGCCAATGCCATGACCACCGTGAACAGCTTCTTCATCTTCTTTTCCTCCGGTAGGAGTGATGGAAATCCTTGCCTGAGATTACTTCAAGGATGATGCCAACGGGTATTTCCGAAAATATCTCTTATTTTTCATTATCTTGGGGGGGAAACCCCCGGCACGGGGGCCGCGGCGGTTCCCTAAAAGAAGGGCCGATTCCCCATTTGGGGAACCGGATTCAGGGGGATATGATCCCGAATTTCCTCAACCGGTAGATGTAGGTCTTGTAGCTCATCCTGAGCAGTTCGGCCCCACGGGAGTGGACGCCGCCGGAACGCTCGTCCGCCTGCCGGAGCAGGTGCTCCTCGATCTTCTCGAAGTCGACCCCCTGCGGGGGCAGGTCGAACGCTTTCGCGGGGACGGCCCCGGCGCCCTCCTGGAATTCCCGCGGCAGCTCCTCCGGCCCGATCCTCCCCCCCTCCGCGAGGACCACGGCCCGCTCGATCACCGAGGAAAGCTCCCGCACGTTCCCGGGCCACGGGTACCGCATCAGGAGCCGGAGCGCCTCCTTCGTGATCTCCCGGACCGGGGGGACCCCCTTCTCCCCGTGCCGCCCGAGGAAATGCTCCGCCAGGAGCGGGATGTCGGAGATCCGCTCCCGTAGGGGCGGCAGGGTGAGCTTCAGGATGTTGAGCCGGTAGAAGAGGTCCGCGCGGAACCGCCCCTCCCGCACGGCCTCCTCGAGGTCCCGGTTCGTCGCGGCGACGATCCGGACGTCGATCGGGATGTTCTCCTTCCCCCCGACCCGGCGGATTTCCCTCTCCTGGAGGGCGCGCAGCAGCTTCGCCTGGATCTCCAGCTTCACTTCCGCGATCTCGTCGAGGAAGATCGTGCCCCCCTGCGCCGCCTCGAACAGCCCGATCTCCCGGCGCACCGCGCCGGTGAATGCGCCGCGCTCGTGGCCGAACAGCTCGCTCTCGAACAGCGTGTCCGGCAGGGAGGCGCAGTTGACCGCCAGGAAGGGCGCCGCGCTGCGCCCGCTCATCGAGTGGACGTTCCGGGCGATCACCTCCTTCCCCGTTCCGCTCTCGCCGGTCAGGAGGATCGTGCTGTCGCTCTTGGAGACGCGGGGCAGGATCCGCTTGATCTCCCGGATCGCCGCGTGCTCCCCGAGGACGGGGACCGCCCCCGGGAAGAGCTTCTCCGACAGGACCCGGTGGGACTCCCGCAGCCGGAGGTTCTCGATGGCCCTCTCGATGATGATGAGGAGCCGCGCCCGATCCACGGGCTTTTCGAAGTAGTAGTACGCTCCCTTCTTGATCGCGTCCACCGCGGTCTGGATCGTGCCGTAGGCGCTCGTCAGGAGGATGGGGATCCCGGGGTTCCGGGAGTGCACGGCGTCGATCAGCTCCTCCCCCGTCATCCCGGGCATCACGAGATCGGTCAGGACGAGATCCACCGGCTCGCGCTCCAGGATCCGCAGCGCCTCCTCCCCGCTGCCCGCGAGCAGGGGGATGTATCCCTCGCTCTTCAGGATCGCGCCGAGGATCTCCCGCTGGTTCCGTTCGTCGTCGACGACGAGGATCGTCCCCTTCATGCGGCGCCGTCCCCCTCCGGACCCCGGGGCAGCGTGATCTCGACGCGCGTCCCCTTCCCGGGCGCGGAGTCCACAGCGATCTCTCCCCCGTGGGCGTCCACGATCTTCCTCGTGAGCACGAGCCCGAGACCGATGCCGGACTCCTTGGTGGTGAAGTACGGTTCGAAGATCCGTTCCCGGTTCTTCCCGTCGATGCCGACGCCGTCGTCCGCGATCGCGATCGCGTAACGCCCGTCTTCCCTCGGGCCCGCCGACACCGTCAGCGTGCCCCCCGCGGGCATGGCGTCCACCGCGTTCGTCACGAGGTTCACCACCGCCCTCCGGATCATGTCCGGATCGGCCAATACCTCGCCGCCGTCGCCGTACTCCCGCTGCAGCCGGATCCGCTGGGAGCGGAGGCGGTCGACGGCCATCCGGAGGACGCTGTCGAGGATGTCGGGGATCCGCACGGACGCCCGCTGCGGCTCTGGCGGCTTCCCGTACATGATGAAGTTCGTCACCAGCTCGTTCAGCCGCCCGATCTCCTCCTTGATCCGCCCGACCAGCTGCCGCTTCTCCACCTCCCCCTCCGCGTCCTTCCCCGCGGTGACGCCGTCGAGGTGGTCCACGGCCAGCCCGATGAAGTTCAACGGGTTCCGGATCTCGTGGGCCACTCCCGAGGCGAGCCGCCCCAGCTGGGAGAGGTACTGAGCCTCGCGGACCTTCTCCTCCAGCGCGCGGTTCTGCCGGAGTTTCGCGATCATCCCGTTGAACGCGCGGGTCAACCGCCCCACCTCGTCCTTTCCGCCCTCCGGGATCTCCTGGGAGAGGTCCCCCGACGCCACGGTCTCCGCGGCGCGGGCAAGCCGCTCCACCGGGGAGACGTAGTGGGAGGAGATGCTGACCGCCAGGACGAGCCCGAGGGAGAAGATCAGCAGGGTGCTGAAGAAGCGCAGGTAGAGGTTTCGCCGGATCGGCTCCGTGAAGTCGTCGATCTGCATCTTGACGTGGATGTACCCCATCGTGTCGCCGCCCACCTTGACCGGCACCACGAGGTCCTTGGACTGGATCTTCTCCCCGGTGTCGTCGCCGAAGGTGGCGTTGATGACCAGCTGCTTCGGTTTGAGCTTCACCTTCGCCGGGCGGCCGATCGCCTGCGGGTTGGTGCTGTCGATGACGCCCATGTCCTCGTCGACGATGGACACCTCGCGGATGCCGGATTTCTTCAGCGACTCCACGTACCGGAGGAGCTGGTCCTGCTCCGTGTTCCCCGGGGCGGTCATCTGGTCCACGCTGACGCTGATCGCGTTGGACAGCTCGAGGAAGCTCTCTTCCAGCTCGTGCTTCAGCGACTCCCGGCCCATGTAGTACGGGAGGTAGACGGAGCCGAGCGAGCAGGCGAACAGGATGAGCATGACCACCGTGAGCTTGAACTGCAGCCCCCGGTCCCGGAACGGCATGACGAGCTTCATGTGTCCTCCAGCAAAGCGGCTCCCGGGGGCCTGCGCCCCCGGGAGCCGCCGCCTGACAGGTTCCTCCGGACGACCCCCGCCGGCGCGGGAATCACCCTCCGTGCGACGGAATCCTCGCCAACGCCACGGGGAGCGCTCCCCCGGGGCCGGACACCGCGTGCCGGGTTTCCGAAACGATCCGCGCCACCCGTGCCATTCCCGCCTGCACCGCCTGCGGCTCGTGCCGCTCCGTCGCAACCCCGTCCGGCGTCGCGACGGTCACCTCCACCGACCCGTCCGCGCCCGGGGCGGCCTTGATCTCCCGGACCGCCCGGCCCGACGTGCTCTCGACCGCCGTGACCTTCCCGGAGCCGTCGTCCCGGACCCGCAGGGTGGACACGAGGGCGCCCCCCTCGTACCTCTCGATTGTCGCCACCGTCGCCGCGCCGTCGAGGGACAGCGTCAGGATCGACTTCCCGCCGGCGTCGGCGTGCACCGTCGTCACCGGCCCGGACGCGACGGGGCTCTGCCCGGACCAGAACTCGACCACGTTGAAGATGAGGAAGTCCAGCACCGCCGTGAAACCGTACGGGATGATGAAGAGCCAGGTCACCACGCTCCGCAGGTACTTGTCCTCCACCGACCTGTTGACGTCGTACAGCTGCTTCGTCAGCTTGAAACTCCCGAAGCAGCCCGCGGACATCGCACCGAAGGCCACCACCAGCACCGCGGCGATCGCCGCGAAGGAACGTCCCCTGCCCATGCCCCACCCCCTTGTGCGAAATTTTGCCGGATTCACCCATTGTAGTGCCTCCCGGGAGGGCCGCACAATCCCGGAGAACGGGAAGCCCCCCGCGAGTCATTCACCGGATGGCGGCCCGGGCCGCGGAGAGCAGGCAGCGCACGCCTCCGCGCTGTCGCCGCCCACCCCGAGGTCGAGGAGCGTCCCGGGGGCGCGGGCATCCGCGGCGAGGCGCGCCATCTCCGAGAGGATCCGGCGCTGCGGGAGCGCCTCTCCCGGGAACCCGAACGGGTGCCCCAGCGGGAATCCGACGCGGACCGCGCGGGGAACCCCGACTTTCCGGGTCATCTCCGGCAGCATCGTCACGGAGACCGTGGGCACCCCCGCCGCCTCGATCGCCCTCTGGACCAGTCCCACGGACCGGTGGCAATACCCTCAGGCGGGCGAGAGCAGGACGAGGTCGACCCTCTCCCCGAGGATTTTCCGCGCCACCTCCGGCGCCGTGCGTTCCCGCAGCGTCGCGAGGTGCGGTTCGAGGACGTGCCCCATGAAGGCGTAGTGCGCGGGCGCCACCCGGCCGATTTCGCCGTCCCCGGCCATTTCCCGGAGACGGTCGGCCGGGAAGACGATGTTCACGTCCCGGTCCGCATCCCGGTGGTCGTAGTAGTCGTGGGTGACGACCAGTTCCTGCGCACGGGTCCCTCCCGGGATCTCCCGGTACGTCGGGTCGCCGCGGCGGTCCTCCATGTCGAAGGGAACGTCTCCAGCGAGGTGGACCCCCGCCGTGGTGACGAGAGCGACGGTGCAATCCGCGAGGGATTTCCTCAAGGGGGCCCACGGGATCTCCCCGCCCGGCCCGGCCGCCGCAAGGCGCGCCCAAAGCTCCCGGAGGGGGCGGTTCCACGTGAAGAGCCGGGCCAGCCCCTTCACGATCCGATCCGGCATCCTCCCGTTTCCCATTCATTCAGAATAGCCCCACCCCCCCCGGCCGGCAACAGCGGGACAGGCCGCGCGGGGGTGTTGTAAGATGCCGGGATGGCGGGAGGCGGACATCTTGCGTGACCGGGCGGGACACCGGATCAAGCTCGTCGCCTTCCTTCTGCTGGTCGGCTTGTCGGCGTACGTCCTCTTCTTCACTCCCGCCGGCGACCTCTTCCGCACGCACGAGGGGAGAAAAGTCCTGGTGTCGCGGCTGGACGCCATGGTCCAGCGGGCCGGCCCCCTGGGACCGGCCCTTTTCATCCTCGTGTACTCCATCGGGATCCTGTTCCTCCCGGCGACCCCCTTCACGATCGCCGGAGCGGTGATCTTCGGGAAGCTCCACGGGATGGTCTACAACCTCGTGGCGGACACGATCGGGGCATCGGCCTCCTTCTTCCTCGGGCGGTACTTCCTGCACGGGCTGTCGCGGGACTTTCTCGAGACGAAACTCCCGTGGCTCGACCGGAAGGCGGCGGAGGAAGGGTTCTCCGTGGTGTTCTACCTGAGGATCTTCTGGTTCCCCTTTATCGTCCTCAATTACGCCGCGGGCGCCACGAAGATCCGGTTCCGGGACTATTTCCTCGGCACGGTCCTGGGGCTGCTGCCGCCGGTGTTCATCTTCACGTACTTCGTCGGGTCCATCCGGGATGCGCTCGCGGCGTACCGGACCCCTTACGACCTGCTGAACTTCCACACCGTCTTCCCCGTCCTGCTCCTCGTCTTCTCCTTCTTCATCCCCGCGATCATCAAGCGGGTCCGGAAGGACCGGGAGCCGCCCGCGTGAAGCGATGGCTTCCAGCGCGACAGAGGGAGACACTCTTCGACCCGGGGGGACACTCTTCGATCTATCCTCCGGGGCGAAGGTCAGAGTGTCCCCCGCCGGCAGGGTAGAGTGTCCCCCGCCAGGATT
>DASWBR010000197.1:0-6805 GCA_036390495.1 Candidatus Deferrimicrobiaceae bacterium
GACGACGACCCGGTCCTGTACTTCGAGCACAAGTTCCTCTACCGGCGCATCAAGGAGGACATCCCGCAGGAGGAGTTCCTGGTCCCGATCGGGAAGGCGGCGTTGCGCAAGGAGGGGCGGGACATCACGGTGATCACCTACAGCTCGCCCGTCCACGCGGTGATGAAGGCGGCCCGGGACATGGCGAAGGAGGTGGACATCGAGGTGGTCGACCTGCGGACCCTCCTGCCGATCGACTGGGCGACGGTCAAGGCGTCCGTCCGGAAGACCGGGAAGGTGCTGATCGTCCACGAGGCTCGGCGGACCGGAGGGATCGGCGGGGAGATCGCCGCGCGGATCGCGGAGGAGTGCTTCGAGGACCTGGACGGCCCGGTCATGCGCCTCGCGGCGCGGGACACGCACACCCCCTTCGCCCCGGCGATGGAGGAGTACGTGCTCCCCAACCAGGAGAAGATCACCGAGGCGATCCGGAAGCTCGCCGCCTATTAAACAGAGGAGAGCCAATCCATGCTCGTCGACGTCGTGATGCCCCAGCTCGGGGAAAGCGTGGTGGAAGGGGTCGTGGTGAAGTGGCTCGTGGCGGTGGGGGATCTTGTCGCCAAGGACCAGCCGCTCCTGGAGATCTCCACCGACAAGGTGGACGCGGAGATCCCGTCCCCGGCGGCGGGCCGGGTCGCCCAGCTGCTGGCAAAGGCCGGGGAGACGGTCCCCATCCTGACGGTGCTGGCGAAGATCGAAACGGACCAGGGCGCAGCCCTTCCGGCCGCCCCGAAGGTCGAACCCCTGTGGGACGAGGAGACGGAAGGAGTCCCGGGGGACCTGGCCCGCAAGACGGGGCCGCCGATCCCGGCCCCCCCGCGCGTCGAGCCGTCCGCGGCTCCGCCCCCGCCGCCTCTCCCCGGGCGGATGCGGATCACCCCGGTGGTGGCCCGGATGGCCGCGGAACACGGCGTCGACCTCTCCCGGATCTCGGGCACCGGGATCGACGGGCGGGTGACCCGGAAGGACGTGGAGGAGTACCTGGCGTCGGGCGGCGCGGCGAAGGCTCCCGCTCCGGCCCCGGAGAAGGCGGTCGCCCCGCCTCCCGCCGCCGCGCCCCCCGCGCCGGCCGCGGCTCCGAAGACCCCCCCCGCCCCGGCCCCGAAAGCCGTTGCCGCGGAAGGGGACCAGGTGGTCCCGTGGACCCCGATCCGCAAGAAGATCGCCGAGCACATGGTCCGGAGCAAGACCACCTCCCCCCACGTCCACATCTTCGCGGAAGTGGACATGCACAAGGTGGCGGCGTGGCGGGCGAAGGCGAAGAAGGAAGGGGCAAGCCTCACGTACCTCCCGTTCGTCATCCAGGCGGCGGCGAGGGCGCTGCGGGAGAACCCGGCCATGAACGCCACCGTGGTCGGGGAGACCACGGTGCTCAGGAAGGACATCCACATCGCCGTGGCCGTCGACACGGAAAGGGGCCTCATGGTGCCGGTGCTCCGTCATGCGGACCGGATGTCGCTTGCGGAGATCGCCGCGGCGACGGATGATTTCGGCGCCCGCGCGAAGGCGGGAAAGATCTCCCCGGACGAACTGACGGGGGGGACCTTCAGCGTCACCAACCCCGGGCCGAAGGGGAACCTGTTCGGCACGCCGATCCTCAACCAGCCCCAGGTGGGGATCCTGCGCCTCGGGCAGGTCGTGAAACGGCCCGTGGTCGTCGAGGCGGAGGGGGAGGACGCGATCGTCATCCGGCCGATGATGTTCCTGTGCGCCGCATACGACCACCGCGTCATCGATGGCGTGGCGGGGAACGCCTTCCTGTACCGCGTTCGGGAGATCCTCGAGACCGGGGAGTTCTCGTAGTCCGGGAGTGCCATTGAAAACGGTATGGCTCGGGGAGGTCGGGTACCGGGAGGCGCTCGACCTCCAGTGCGACTACGTGGATCGCCGCGCGGCGCGCAAGATCCCCGACACCCTGCTGCTGCTGACACACCCCCACGTCTACACCCTGGGCCGCACCGGGGACGACGCGAACATTCTCGTTCCGAAGGAAGCTCTTGCCGAGGAGGGGATCCCCGTGGAGCGTGTGTCGCGGGGCGGCGACGTCACATACCACGGCCCCGGGCAGCTGGTCGGGTACCCCATCTTTCTCATGGAGCGGCCCGATGTCCACCGGTTCGTCCGCTCCATCGAGGCCGCGCTGATCGACGCCCTCGGGGTGCTCGGGGTCGCGGGCAGCCGCATCGACGGCCTTACGGGCGTCTGGGTCGGGGGGAAGAAGATCGCCTCCATCGGCGTCGGGATCCGGAAATGGGTCACCTACCACGGCTTCGCCCTCAACGTGAACACGGATCTCTCCTACTTCCGGCGCATCCACCTGTGCGGGCTCAAGGGCCGGCAGGCCACCTCCATCGCCGAGGTGCGGGGGGAGGCGCCGCCGATGGGCGAGGTGCGCAAGGCGGTGTCTTCGGCGTGCGCCCGCCGCCTGGAAGGGTTCGCGTGAGCTCCCCGGCGAAGCGGCCGGCCTGGCTCACCGTGCGGGCCCCGTCCGGGGAGCGGGTGGAGGCCGTCGCCGGGGTCCTCGCCAGGAACGGCCTGCGGACCGTGTGCCGGGACGCGCGCTGCCCGAACCTGGGGGAGTGCTGGGGGGAAGGTACCGCCACCGTGATCCTCCTGGGCGGCGTGTGCACGCGGGGGTGCGCCTTCTGCGGCGTCGCCGCGGGAACGCCCGCGCCGCCGGACCCGACCGAGCCCGGACGGGTGGCGCAGGCCGCCGCGGAGCTGGGGTGGCGGCACCTCGTCGTCACGTCCGTGACGCGCGACGACCTGCCGGACGGGGGCGCGGGCCACTTCGTCCGGACCGTCGCCGCCCTGAGGCAAGGCGCCCCCGGGGCCACGGTGGAGCTCCTCGTGCCGGATTTCGCAGGGAGCGTGGAGGCGCTGCGATCGGTCGTGGATTCCGCCCCGGACATCCTCGCCCACAACGTGGAGACGGTGCCTCGCCTCTACCCGAAGGTGCGCCGCGGCGCGGAGTACGGGCGGTCCCTCGCCCTGCTCCGCAACGCCGTTGCGATGGCACCGTCGGTTCCGCTCAAGTCGGGGATCCTGGTCGGTTTCGGGGAGAGGGAGGAGGAGGTCGTCGCGGTGTTCCGCGACCTGTTCGACGCGGGCTGCCGGTTCCTCACCATCGGGCAGTACCTTCCTCCCACCCGGGCCCACCTTCCCGCCGCGGAGTACGTGCCGCCGGAACGGTTCGAATCGCTGGGAGACGCGGCACGGGCGATCGGGTACGCACGCGTGCTTTCGGGGCCGCTGGTCCGAAGTTCCTACAGGGCGGGGTAGGGGACGGCGTGCCCAGGGACGGCCGGCGGGAGATCCTCCATCTCGATCTGGACGCGTTCTACGCCTCCGTCGAGGTCCTGGACAATCCCGGCCTCCGGGGGAAGCCCGTGATCGTCGGGGGGAGCGAACAGCGCGGGGTCGTCTCCGCGGCGTCGTACGAATCCAGGAAATTCGGCGTCCACTCCGCGATGCCCGTCGCGACGGCGAAGCGCCTTTGCCCGGAGGGGATCTTCCTTCCCGTTCGCATGGAGCGGTACCGGGAGGTGTCGGAGAGGGTGTTCTCCATCTTCCGGCGATTCACGCCTCTGGTGGAGCCGCTTTCCATCGACGAGGCGTTCCTCGACGTCACCGGTTGCGAGCGGCTGTTCGGCTCCGCGGAGGAGGTGGCTCGCAAGATCCGGGCGGCGGTGCGGCAGGAGACCGGGCTGACCGTCTCCGCGGGGGTCGCGCCGAACAAGTTCCTCGCCAAGATCGCCTCCGATCTCGGGAAGCCGGATGGACTGACCGTCGTCCCGCCCGGGAAGGAGATTGAATTCCTTGACCCCCTCCCGGTGGCGAAGCTCTGGGGGGTCGGGAAGGTGACGGAGAGGGAGCTGCACCGGATGGGGGTCCGGACGATCGGCGACCTGCGGCGCGTCCCGGCGGGAACCCTGACGCGGGCGTTCGGGGCCGGCGGGGAACATCTGCGCCGGCTCGCCCACGGTGTCGATGATCGCCCGGTGGAGACCGAGCACGAGGCGAAGTCGATCGGCCACGAGGATACTTACGAGCACGACCTGCGGGAACGGGGGGCGATGCGGCGGGAACTCCTTTCCCTGTCGGACCGCGTCTCCGCCCGGCTGCGGCGCCACGGGCTGAAGGGAAGGACGGTGAACCTGAAGGTGAAGTACGCCGACTTCGTCCAGGTGACGCGGGCGGCGACCCTGTCGGACCCTACGGACGACGGGGGGTCCCTCTACCGGGTCGCCCTGGACCTCCTCGGGAACACGGAGGCAGGCGCGCGGCCCGTGCGGCTGCTGGGGATCTCGGTGTCGAAGCTGGTCCCGGCGGCGGGAGTCGCCAGGCCGTCCCGGATGGTGCAGATCCCCCTCTTTGGCCGCCCGCAGGGCAGGGTCCGGGAGGAACACCGGCCCGCGTCCCCGGAGAAGATGGAGAAGCTCAACCGGGCGGTGGACCGGATCCGGGAGAAGTTCGGGCCGAAGGGGATCGCCCCCGGCGCCCTCCCGGAGGGCGGGAATCCGGAAAGGTAGCTTCCCGCCCGGCCCCCCGGGATTCCCTTCCTATTTCTTCTTTCCGGCCGTCGCCTCCCGGAACGAGTGGCACGTCACGCACGCTCCCTTCGCGGCGTTGTGCTCTTTCATGTCGCTGTGGCACTCCAGGCACCGTTCGCGCCCCTTCATGTCCCAGGAGTGCGGCTTGTGGCAATCCGCGCAGGCCGCGTCGCGGTGTCCTCCCTTCGCGTGCAGCCCGTGCACCTTGTCGTGGCACTCCTTGCAGGCGGTCACCGGCCTCGCCTCCCCGGGCTTCTGGTGGCAGTCGGTGCACGCCATCTTCATCATCGGCGCCGAGGTGTCGAACTTGTGGCACTCCGAACAGTCGGAGGGCGGACGGTATCCGGCGGCGTGGCACCGGCTGCAGAGGATCCGGGCGTGCTTCCCCTGGAGCTCCACGGGGTGCCACGGCATCTTCTGGGTGTGGGAGACCGCCCCCAGGGGCATGAGCGGTCCCCGCTCGGGCATCGTGTGGCAATCGTCGCACGCCATGCTGAGGGCCTTGCCGCTCCTGGAGGAAATGTGCCTCCCGTCGTGGCACCGGAAGCACCCCGGCCAGTTCCTGTGGCCGATGTTGGACGGGTACGTCTTCCAGTTCACCTTCATGTCGGGGAATACGCTTCGGTCGTATATCTCGATCGCCGTCTTCACGGTCTTCAACACGTCCGCCTTGCGGGATTCGTAGACGGAAGGGTACTTCTGCCGGTAGAAGCCTTCGATCTCGGCCGTGAGCCCCTCGTGGGCCTTCGGCCGCGTCGGGTACTCGCGGACCAGCGCGTCGACCACCACCTTCTTCGCCCACGGGAGCGTCCTCGGGATCAGGCCCGACGACATCGCCCGGTCCACGGCGAGCTCGGGGGGGAAGAAGATGTGGGTGGGCCGGTTGTGGCAGTCCATGCAGTCCATCTCGTCCTTCTCGAGGGCGGCGAGCTGCTGCTTGGTTCCCTTGTAGTCGAGGCTGGTGTACTCCTCCAGCAGCTCCCCCTTTGCGTCCCGCACCTCCATCCAGGGGATCTCCTGCTTCTGCGGGTCCACGGCGACGTATTTGACCTTGTGCTCGATCAGCATGTGCCAGTGGATCCCTGCGGTCCCGCCCAGCGCAGCGCTGCCGCCTCCCGTCTTCACCCCGAGGCTGATCTGCTCCGGGCTGTTCTTTTCGTCGTACCGGAAGTGGGGGATCTGCATCAGCTGGGTTCCGAAGAACTTCGCCGGCCAGTGGCACTCCTCGCACGTCTCCCGGGCGGGGCGCAGGTTGGCGATGGGGGTCGGAATGGGAGTGGGGTACGACTTGGTGAACACGGCGATCACCTGCCGGAGGCCCGAGATCTTCGCCTTCACGTACCACGAGGCGCCGTGCCCGACGTGGCAGTCCACGCACCGCACCCTCGCGTGGGGGGAGGCGAGGTAGGCGGCGTGCTCCGGTTCCATCACCTTGTGGCAGAGGACGCCGCAGAAAGAGACGGACTCGGTGTACAGGAAGGCGTTGTACGTCACGAAGGACATCAGGATCATCAGGAATGTTCCGCCGAGGACGATGTAGCTGAATTTTTTCCGGTAGTCGGAATCGTTCAGGTCGATGCGCGGGTACGGAAGCGCCTCCACCGTCCCGGCCTTCCGGCGCCGGACGCTCTCCCTCCGCATCCCGTAGAGGAAGAAACCCGCGCCCACCGCGAAGAACATCGGGAACACCATGTAGGTGAAGATTCCGAGGTACGGGCTGGTCCGCTTCATGCTGAATTCCAGCGCCAGAACGAAGACGATCAGCAGGAGGCTCCCCACCGCGATGAGCGCCCCGAGATAGCTGACCACGTTCCGGTACAGATAGGCGTGCTTCTTCTGCTCCTCCGCCATGGCGGTCCCTCGTAGAACGGTATTTTAATCCCCAAGGGTACAAGGTTCGTGCCCTCTTGAAAAGGGGAAGTTGAAGACAAGGAAAGTCCCGGCGGGCCGGCGTGCGCGGGTCCCGTATCTGCCGTTGGCGTTGCCGCGGACGCTCCCGCTTGATTTTCCGCGGGCGGGCCGCTAAGATGTTTTTCCTGCAGCGTGCCGAAGTGGTGGAACTGGCAGACACGCCATCTTGAGGGGGTGGTGGGGAAACCCGTGGGGGTTCGAGTCCCCCCTTCGGCACCATCGCAAAACCAAAAGGGATTTCGGCTTCCCGCCGAAGTCCCTTTTTTCGTAAAAAAAGGGCCGACTGGCTAAATTATGGCTCG
>DASWBR010000198.1:0-1934 GCA_036390495.1 Candidatus Deferrimicrobiaceae bacterium
GAGCAGCTGGACCAGCTCCTGGCCCCGGTCGCGCTCTACCCGGACGACCTCCTGACCCAGCTCCTGATGGCGTCCACCTATCCCCTGGAGGTGGTGAAGGCCAACAACTGGGTGAAGCAGAACAAGGATCTCAAGGGCGACGCGCTGACGAAAGCGCTCGAAAAGCAGGAGTGGGACCCGAGCGTAAAGTCGCTGGTGAATTTCCCGCAGGTCCTCCAGATGATGACCGACAAGCTCGACTGGACGCAGAAGGTCGGGGACGCGTTCCTCGCGCAGCAGAAGGACGTACTCGACACCGTCCAGAAGCTCCGGCTGAAGGCGTACGAGTCGGGGAACCTGAAGTCCGGGAAAGAGCAGACGGTGAAGGTGGAGAAGGATCCGCAGGTCATCGTCATCCAGCAGGCCAATCCGGAGGTCGTCTACGTACCGTCGTACAACCCCACGGTGGTGTACGGAGTGTGGGCGTACCCCGCCTACCCGCCGTACCCCGTCTACGCCTACCCGTACGGGGCAGCCGCCTTTTCCTTCGCCGCCGGCGTCGCGGTCGGGGCGGCGTGGGGGTACGCCTGGGGAAACTGCAACTGGCACGGGGGCGACGTGAACATCAACTATAACCGGAACACGAACATCAACAACAACATCGACCGGGGGAAATACGCGCAGAAGCAGCCGAGGGGGAGCGGCCAGTCCGGTTCCGGGAAATGGCAGCACGACGCCAGCCACCGGCAAGGGGTCGCCTACAGGGACAACGCGACGGCGAAGCAGTACGGCCAGGGCGGCGGGCGGCAGACCCCCTCGACCCGCGAAGCCCGCGGCTACGGCGACCGGCCGGGCGGGGGACCGCAGGCGGGGACCATGGACCGGGGGGGCTCGGCACCGAAGGCCGGGTCCATGGAACGCGGCGGGCAGGGGGGAGGAGCAAAGGCCGGCAGCTACGATCGGGGAGGGGGCGGAGGCGCCTTCGGCGGCTCGGGCAACAGCGGTTTCGACCGGAGCGCGAGCCAGCGGGGCCAGGCAAGCAGGGGGAGCGGCGGCTTCAGCGGCGGCGGAGGGGGCGGTGGCCGTGGCGGCGGCGGCCGTGGCGGCGGTCGCGGCGGCGGTCGCAGGTAGGTCGGCAGGAGCAGCGCCGTGCACCTTCCCAAGATACCGATGGAGGCCGATGCGATGAAAGCCCCGAGGCTCCTTGCAAGGAATATCCGGTGGTTCCCGCTGGCGGTTACCCTCGCCTCCCTGCTGATGCTGGCAGTTTCCGCGGGTCCCGCGCCGGCCGCGGCCGCGAAGGCGAAGCAGAAGACGTTCGCGTCGCCCGAGGAGGCGGCTCAGACGCTCGTCGACGCGTTGGCCAAGGGCGACAGGGCGGAGCTGTCGGCCATTTTCGGGCCCGATTCGGCCTCCCTCATCTCGTCGGGGGACGACGTGAGGGACAAGGCCGAGCGGGAGAATTTCCTCAAGCAGTACGCGGAGAAGAACTCCCTGGTGAAGGAGGGCGACGACAAGGTCATTCTCCAGGTCGGAAACGACGACTGGCCGCTCCCGATCCCCATCGTGAAGGCGGGGGCCGCCTGGCGGTTCGACACGGTGGCCGGCAGGGAAGAGCTCCTGAACCGCCGGATCGGCGCGAACGAACTGCGGACCATCGAGCTCCTCCACGCGTACGTCGAGGCGCAGCGCGAATACGCGAGCAAGGACTGGGACGGAGACGGCGTGTTACCGTACGCGCTGAAGATCCGGAGCACCCCCGGGAAGAAGGACGGCCTGTACTGGAAGGCGAAAGAGGGGGAGGGGCAGAGCCCCCTCGGGCCGTTCGCGGCGGAAGCCGCCCGGGAGGGATACGCGGGGAAGGGGGGAAGCGGCAAGCCGATCCCCTATCACGGCTATTACTTCCGGATCCTCGCGGCGCAGGGGAAGAACGCCCCCGGCGGACGGTACAGCTA
>DASWBR010000199.1:0-6297 GCA_036390495.1 Candidatus Deferrimicrobiaceae bacterium
GACCCGCCGAGTTCCTCGACGGTGATCTTCACTTCCCGCTCGCCGATCGTCGCCACGTAGTTCATCGCCGCACCTACCCGATCTTCCGGATTCCGGGGCGGGTGGAGTACTTCCACATCGATACGGGCCCCGCCGCCTCCCCGGGTCTCTGCGTCACCGCGCGCTTCCGTTCCTCCGCGTGCACCTGGATCGCCGCCGCGACGAGGGCGACGTCCTCGTTCCCCAGCACGCGCGCCTCCTCCTCCTTGAAAAACACCTTGTCGATGAAGTTGGTGTCGAAGTCCCCCGCGATGAAGTGCCGGTTGTTCATCACCCGGATGTGGAAGGGGATGGTGGTCTTGACGCCCGTGACCACGTACTCGGCGAGGGCGCGCTTCATCCGGGCGATCGCCTCCGTCCGGTCCTTCCCCCACGCCACCAGCTTGGAGATGATGGGGTCGTAGTAGATCGGGATCTCGAACCCCGCGTACATCCCCGAGTCGTCCCGCACCCCGGGCCCGCCGGGGATCCGAAGCGACGTGACCGTGCCCGGGCACGGGATGAAGTTCTTCTCCGGGTCCTCGGCGTATACGCGGCACTCGATGGCGTGCCCCGTCTGCTTCACGTCCTCCTGGCGGATGGAAAGCTTCTCCCCCGCCGCCACCCGGATCTGCTCCTTCACGATGTCGACCCCCGTCACCATCTCCGTGATCGGGTGCTCCACCTGCAACCGCGTGTTCATCTCGAGGAAGTAGAAGTTCCGCTTCCGGTCCACGAGGAACTCGCACGTCCCCGCCCCCTCGTATTTCACCGCCCGCGCCGCCTCGATTGCGACCTTCCCCATCGCCGCGCGGATCTCGGGGGTGATGATGACGGAGGGGGACTCCTCCACCACCTTCTGGTGCCGGCGCTGGATCGAGCACTCCCGCTCGCACAGGTGGACGTAGTTCCCGTGCTGGTCCCCCAGGATCTGGATCTCCACGTGCCGCGGGTTCTCGATGTACTTCTCGATGTAGACGGAGTCGTCGCTGAAGGCCGACTTCGCCTCGGACTTCGCCATCCGAAGGGAGGAGCGAAGCTCCGATTCCTCCCGCACCAAGCGGAGCCCCTTTCCGCCCCCGCCCGCCGTCGCCTTGAGCATCACGGGAAAGCCGATCTCCTTCGCCACCCGGAAGACCTCGTCCTCCGAGGCGATCGGGTCCACCGTCCCGGGGACGACCGGAACCCCCGCGGCCTGGACGGTTTTCCGGGCGAGGGTCTTGGAGCCCATCGTCCGCATCGCGTACGCCGAGGGTCCGACGAGCTTGATCCTCTCCTTCTCGCACCGGTCGGCAAACAGGGGGTTCTCGGCCAGGAACCCGTACCCGGGGTGGATCGCCTGCGCCCCGCTGGTCCGCGCCACGTCGATGATCTTGTCGATCACCAGGTACGATTCCCGCGCGGGCGGGGGGCCGATGCAGTACGCCTCGTCGGCATAGCGGGTGTGCAGCGCCCTCCGGTCGACCTCGGAGTAGACCGCCACCGTCCGAATCCCCATCTCCTTGCATGCCCGGAGCACCCGTACGGCGATCTCCCCCCGGTTGGCGATCAGGATCTTCTGGAACACCGTCGTCCTCCTAGAGGGGGATGTTGCCGTGCTTGCGCGGCGGATTGGCGTCGCGCTTGGTCTTCAGCATCTCGAACGCCTTGATGACCTTCGGGCGCGTCTCCTCGGGCATGATGACCTCGTCGATGTACCCGAGCTCCGCCGCCTTGTAGGGGGATGCGAAGCGCTCGCGGTAGTCCGCCACCAGTTCCGCCTTCGTCCTGTCCGGGTTGTCGGACTTGACCAGTTCCTTGCGGAAGATGATGTTGACCGCGCCGTCGGGCCCCATGACCGCGATCTCCGCGGTCGGGTAGGCGAAGTTGACGTCCGCCCGGATGTGCTTGGAGGACATGACGTCGTAGGCCCCCCCGTACGCTTTCCGGGTGATCACCGTCACCTTGGGAACCGTGGCCTCGGCGAAGGCGTACAGGAGCTTCGCTCCGTGCTTGATGATCCCGCCGTACTCCTGGTTCGTCCCCGGGAGGAATCCCGGAACGTCCACGAAGGTGAGGAGCGGGATGTTGAAGGCATCGCAGAAGCGGACGAAGCGCGCACCCTTGATGGAGGAATTGATGTCGAGGCAGCCGGCGAGTACCGCGGGCTGGTTGGCCGTGATGCCGACGGGCCTCCCGTTCATGCGCCCGAACCCGATGACGATGTTCTTCGCGTAATGCTCCTGGATCTCGAAGAAGTCCCCGTCGTCCACGACCTTCTTGATCACGTCCCGGATGTCGTAGGGCTTCGTGGGGATATCGGGGACCACGTTGTTGAGGCTCTCGTCCGTCCGGTCCGGGGAATCCTTCGGGGTGACGAAGGGAGGATCTTCCATGTTGTTCTGGGGGACGAAGGAGAGGAGTTCGCGGATGAGGTAGAGGCACTCCTTCTCGTCCTCCGCCGCGAAGTGGGCGACCCCGCTGCGCTCGTTGTGGGACATCGCCCCGCCGAGGTTCTCCTTGGTGACCTCCTCGTGGGTGACCGTCTTGATGACGTCGGGCCCGGTGACGAACATGTAGGAGGTGTTCTTCACCATGAAGATGAAGTCGGTGATCGCCGGGGAGTAGACGGCGCCTCCCGCGCACGGGCCCATGATGGCGGAGATCTGGGGAACCACGCCCGAGAAGAGGGTGTTGCGGAGGAAGATGTCCGCGTACCCCGCCAGGCTCTGCACGCCCTCCTGGATGCGGGCGCCGCCGGAGTCGTTCAGCCCCACGACGGGGGCCCCGTTCCGGGCCGCGTGGTCCATGATCTTGCAGATCTTCTGGGCGTACGTCTCCGAGAGGGAGCCGCCGAAGACGGTGAAGTCCTGGGCGAAGACGTAGATCAGCCGGCCGTTGACCTGGCCGTACCCGGTGACCACGCCGTCCCCGAGATACTTCTCCATCTCGAAGTCGGCGCAGCGGTGCTGGACGAACCGGTCCAGCTCGACGAAGGTGTTCGGGTCGAGGAGGAGCTCGATCCGCTCCCTCGCCGTCAGCTTCCCCTGCGCGTGCTGGGTCTCGAGCCGCTTCTTGCCGCCCCCCTCCAAGGCAAGGGCGTTCTTCCGGCGCAACTCCTCGAACTTTTCCTGGAGCGACATCCCCTCCTCCTGGGTGACCGCAGGTCGTGTAAGCGAACCTGTTACATATCACTCCGGAAAGCGCCGTGTCAACGCCGCGGGATGCCCGTACCACCCCGGGCGAGGGCATGCGCGACGAGCTCGGCGATGTGCACCACCCGCAGGGAAGGGTCGACGCGGGCCGCCATGTCCCGCATCTGGAGGACGCACCCGGAGCAGGCGGTGGAGATCACCTTCGTTCCCCCCCGCGCGGCGTGGGAGACCTTCCCCTCCCCGAGCCGCGCCGAGGTCGGGTAGTCCCGCACGTTGAAGGTCCCTCCGTACCCGCAGCAGCGGTCCGCCCCCGCCATCTCCGCGAAGCCGGTGCCCGCGGCGCGGCGAAGGACCTCCCGCGCCTCCGGCCCCTTCCCCAGGGTCCCGGAAAGGTGGCACGGGTCGTGGTACCCGATCTCCCCGGCCCGCCCTCCCTCCGGGGGATCCGGCAGCCGGTCGACGACACCGGACGAGAGGAGGAAACTCGCGTAATCCACGCTGCGGTCAGCCACCCAGAGGGCATCCTCGTGCAGCGGGGTCCCTTTCGGGACGAGGGACAGGATGTTCCTCCGGAACATGAGGAGGCAGGAGCCGCACGGGAAAACGATCGTCTCCGGTTCCGCCGCCCGGAGGCGGCGGAGGTTTTCCCCGGCGCACGCCAGGGCCGAGGCCCGGTCCCCGGAAACCATGGCCGGGAGCCCGCAGCACGCGGCTTCCCGGAACACCCCCACGGATTTCCCGGATGCCTTCACGGTCTCGTACGCGGCGCGGCCCACCTGCGGGAAGACGTGATCGAAGACGCAGCCGACGAACAGCATGACCTGGCCGGCCGCCCCTTCCCGCTTCCCCAGCGACTCGACGAACCCCCGCGCGGGGAGCTCCGGCACGGTCCTCCCCCCCGCGCCCAGGCCTTCCGGGAACCGGTAATGCAGCCCGCTTCCCGTCGGGACCTTTTTCAGGAGGAGCCGTTCCGCCGCCGCGGCCGCCTTCCGCGCGGCCCCGGTCGCACCGGGCGAAGCCATCACCTTTCCGAAGAGAATGCTCTTCCAGGCCGGGATCCCGACCTCCTCCGCCAGGTCGGCCCTCCCCTTCATGATGATCTCCTCGACGAGAACCTGGTTGGGGCACGCCCGCTCGCACCGGCCGCACAGGAGGCAATCCGTCAGGGCTTCCTGCACGGATTCCCCGTCGGGGTCGTCGCCCGACAGCGCCGCCTCCAGGAGCGCCACCTTCCCGCGCGCCACCGCGATCTCCGCCTTCCGCTCCGGGTAAAGGGTGCAAACGGTCCGGCACGTGCCGCATTTCGCGCACAGGGCGGTCAGGGCCGAAAGAGTCCCGTCCTTCAACGGCGCACCGCCTCCTCGGAGAGGAAGATCTTCCCGGGATTGAGGATCCCGTTCGGGTCGAAGCACTCCTTCAGCCTCTTCATCACGGAGACCCCGACGGGGCCGACCTCCATCTCCAGGAACGGGGCCTTGGCGATCCCGATCCCGTGCTCGCCGGAGATCGTCCCGCCCACTTCGACGGTCTTCCGGAAGACCTCCTCGACCGCCTCCCCGGCCCGGCGCGTCTCGTCCGGGTCGGTCCCCGAGGTCATGATGTTCACGTGGATGTTGCCGTCCCCGGCGTGCCCGAAGTTGACGATCCGGACCCGCTTCCGGGCGGCCAGTCCGGCGAGGAAGTCGAACATGTCGGCGAGCCGGTTGCGGGGGACGACGATGTCCTCGTTCATCTTGACGGGGGCGAGCCGGCGCAGCCCCGGGGAGATCGAACGGCGAAGTTTCCAGAGCTCCTCCCGGCCCCGCGCGTCGGAGGCCCGGCGCACCTCGAGGGCCCCCCGGGAACGGCACACATCCGCGAGCCGGTCCGCGTCCCGGGCGACGGAATCGCCCGGCCCGTCGACCTCGAGCAGGAGGGCGCTCCCGGTCCCCTCGGGGAGCGGCATGGGGACCATTGACAGGACGCAGTCGATCGCGGTGCGGTCCATGAGCTCCATCGCGGAGGGTGTCACCCGCGCGGCGACCACCGCGTTGACGGCGCCTGCGGCCTCCCGGTTCCCCGGGAAAAGGGCAAGCAACGTGGCCGCCGCCTCGGGGAGGGGCACGAGCCGCAGCGTCGCCCGGGTGACGACCCCCAGGGTCCCCTCGGAGCCGACCAGCATCCGCGTCAGGTCGTATCCGACAACCCCCTTCACCGTGAAGACGCCGGTACGGACGAGTTCCCCGGTTCCCAGCACGGCCTCGAGGCCCAGGACATAGTCCCGGGTGACCCCGTACTTCACCGCGCACATCCCGCCGGCGCACTCCGCGATGTTGCCGCCGAGGGTGCTGAACTTCAGCGAGGCGGGATCCGGCGGGTAGAAAAGCCCGGCTTTCCGGGCTTCCTCCTTCAACACCTCCGTCACCACGCCCGGCTCGACCACCGCGTACAGGTTCTCCGCGTCGATCGCCACGATCCGGTCCATCCTCTCCGTGGAGAGGACGACCCCCCCGTGGACGGGGAGCGACCCGCCGGAGAAGCCGGAGCCCGCTCCGCGGGGGACCACGGGAAACCGGTAACGGTTCGCGAGGAGGACGATCCGGCGGACTTCTTCCGCGTCCACGGGATACGCGACCGCGTCCGGGAGGAACCGTTTCCCGGTGGCGTCGTACGAGTAGCAGATGCGGGTCTCGAGGGAGGTCCGGAGGCGGTCGCCGAGGAACTCCCCGAGGGCGGCGAGGGCCTTCGGGTCCATCCGGAAAGTCTACCACGCCCACCATGTAGCCCTGTCGCCTGTGGGGAACAATGTCTCTTTCCCCGCGACATTGTCTCCCTTGATGACATGAGGCCGTACCAACGGTGTGAATAGCGGAGCGGGGGGTTCCTCGGAGCGAGCGTATGGAGCGAGCGGAGACCAGTCCTCCGCAGCGAGCGGAATAGCGAGCGGAGAGGAAGCCCCCCGCGAGCCATGTGCGCCGACCGGGGTAGGCCCCTACCCGCTGGCGGGGGACACGCTGGCGTTCCTAGTCGAGGGAGTGGAGGAAGGCGGTGATGACCGCGTTGACCTCGGCGGAATTCTCGAGCATGGCGAGGTGGCCCGAGCCGTGGATGATCTTCAGCACAGCGCCGGGGATGTTCGTGGCGAGGTACTCCCCGTATTTCAACG
>DASWBR010000200.1:0-1935 GCA_036390495.1 Candidatus Deferrimicrobiaceae bacterium
GCCCGCGGCGAGGGCGGAAACGACCTTCAGCAGCGCCCCGGACACCCAGAGGGAGAACGGGTAGTGCAGCGAGGGGGCCCGGGTCGCCTCGAGGATCCTCCCCGCGGCGGGGTCCCCCTTTTCCGCCGCTTCCGCCAACCCCTCCTCCCCCAGGATGAGAAGGGAGGACCGGATTCCCGTCACCGTCATGGCGAGGGCGGAGAACCCCAGCGCGGCGGCGATCCATCCCCATGCACTGCCCATGGAATCCACTATATCTGATATAGTGGCGGGGGTACGCCCATGAAACGACTCGCCTTCTCCTACCACCCCGACTACCTGCTCCACGCCCCGCCGTTCGAGCACCCCGAGTCGCCCGAGCGGCTGGTCGCCATCACCGACCACCTGAAAGCGACCGGCCTCGTGGAGAAGATGACCCCGGTGGAGGTGGACTACCCCGACGACGCGGACGTCCTCTCCGTCCACGACCGGGAGTACCTGAACAAGGTGGAGCAGGCGTGCCGTCGCGGCGACCTGACCCTCGACATGGAGGACACGTACCTCAACCGGCACTCCTACAACATCGCGCTCCTGTCGGCGGGGGGCGCCATCGCCGGGGCGAAGGCGGTCGCGGGGGGAAATGCCGACCGGGCTTTCTGCGCCATCCGGCCGCCGGGGCACCACGCGGGGCGGGACGTGGGGATGGGATTCTGCCTCCTGAACAACGTCGCCGTCACCGCCCGGTACCTGCAGGCCCGCCACGGCGTCGGAAAGGTCCTCATCGTCGACTGGGACGTCCACCACGGGAACGGGACGCAGAACATCTTCCTCGAGGACCCGTCGGTCTTCTTCTTCAGCATCCACGAGCACCCCACGTTCCTGTACCCGGGCACCGGCCGCCGGTGGGAGGTCGGGAAGGGCGCCGGCGAGGGGACCACGCTCAACGCGCCGATGGCGCCGGGGGCCGGGGACGACGAGTACCGCCTCACGTTCGAGCAGCAGCTGGCCCCGGCCGTCGCGCGGTTCCGCCCGGAGATCATCCTGGTCTCCGCGGGCTTCGACGCCCACCGCGACGACCCCCTCGCGGACATCCAGCTTTCCGACGAGGGGTTCCGGTTCATGACGCAATACGTCGTCTCGCTCGCGGACGCGTATTGCGGGGGGAAGGTGGTGTCCATCCTCGAGGGCGGTTACGAGATCTCCTCTTTGACGTCCTGCATCGAAATCCACGTCCGGGGACTCCTCGAGGGGTGACCCCGGCGTCCGGAGGTTGACCGCATGTTCGTGGCCCGCAGAATGCAGAAATCCATCGTGACCGTGACCCCCTCCGCGTCGCTTGCGGAAGCGCAGGAACTGATGCGGGGGCACAACATCCGGCAGATCCCCGTGACCGCGGAGGACGGGAAGCTGGTCGGCATCCTCTCCGACCGGGACATCCGCGGCGCCGTGCTCCACGCCGGGCTGGTCCCGGGATTCTCCGCCGAGGAGGCGGCGAAGTTCCTCCGGGACACCCCGGTCGGCAAGGTGATGACCCGCAAGGTCGTCACCGCCACCCTGACCGACACCCTCGAGGACGCCATCGTCCTGCTGCACGACTTCAACGTGAACGCCCTCCCCGTGGTGGACGCGGAGGGGAAGGTGGCGGGGATCATCACGCGGATGAACGTGCTGGAGGCGTTCATCGACGTCCTCGGCGTCGGCGAGGTGAGCTCCCGGCTGGAGGTGGTCGTCCCGGACAGGCCGGGGACCCTCGCCCAGCTGGTGTCGATCATCAGCTCCTTCCACGTGAACATCACCAGCGTGCTGGCCACGGGCCACGTGGTCGAGGGGAAGCGGGCGAACTTCTTCCGCATCGCCGCCCTGAACACCGCGCCGATCAAGAAGGCGATCGAGGAGGCGGGATTCGAGATCCTCGACCCGTCCCAGTACACGCTCTGATGCGCGCGGCGGTCCTCG
>DASWBR010000201.1:0-1873 GCA_036390495.1 Candidatus Deferrimicrobiaceae bacterium
GAGGGAGCCGACGGCAGCACCTCGCCCTTGTAGATCCAGACCTTCACGCCGATGATTCCGTAGGTGGTCCGCGCCTGGGCGAAGCCGTAATCGATGTCCGCCCGCAGGGTGTGCAGGGGAACGCGCCCCTCGCGGTACCACTCCGTCCGGGACATTTCCGCCCCGCCGAGGCGGCCGGCCACCTGGATCTTGATCCCCTTCGCGCCCAGCTTCATCGAGGAGAGGACGGTTTTCTTCATGGCCCGGCGGAACGCCACCCGGCGCTCCAGCTGCATCGCCACGTTCTCCGCCGTCAGCTGCGCGTCCGTCTCCGGGCGCCGGATCTCGAGGATGTTGATCGACACCTCCCTCGGCGTGAGCTTCTGGAGATCCTTCTTCAGGTTCTCGATCTCGGCGCCCTTCTTCCCGATGACGATCCCGGGACGGGCCGTCGCGATGAGGATGTTGACCCGGTTGGAGCGACGCTCGATCTCGATGGAAGAGACCCCCGCATGGCTCAGCCGCCCCTTGACGTACGACCGGATCCGGAGGTCCTCCTGGAGCTGGGACGCGTAGTCCTTCTCGGAGTACCAGCGGGATCGCCAGCTCTTGATGATCCCCAGCCGAAAACCGTACGGATGTGTCTTCTGTCCCAAAACCCGCCTCCTCGAATGTGCGCCTGCCGGATCAGGCCTCGTCCACGACGATCGTTATGTGGCTGGTGCGCCGCCGGTATTTGTGCGCCCGGCCCATCGGCGCGGGGCGAAACCGTTTCTGGGAGGCGCCCACGTTGACGTAGGCCCTCTTGACGTACAGCATGTCCGTGTCGATGACGCCGGTCTGCCCGGCGTTCGCCACCGCCGAGTCGAGGACCTTCTTCACCGTCGCGGCGGACGCCTTCTTCGCCAGGGAAAGGATCGTCCGGGCTTCGGAGATCCCCTTCCCGCGGATCAGGTCCACCACGAGGCGCGCCTTCCTCGGGGAGACGCGCATGAACCGGGCTGTCGCGGTCGCTTCCATCGCCTTCGCTCTCCTTCCCCGCTGTTACTTCTTCACCTTGGCCTTGCGGTCGCCCGAGTGGCCGTGGAACGTCCGCGTGGGAGAGAACTCGCCGAGCTTGTGCCCCACCATGTTTTCCGTGACGAAGACGGGCATGAACTTCCGGCCGTTGTGGACGGCGAAGGTGTACCCCACCATCTCGGGCGTAATGGTGGATCGGCGGGACCAGGTCTTGATGACCTTCTTGTCGCCGGTCTCCACGGCCTTCCTGACCTTCCGGGCCAGCCCTTCCTCCACGTACGGTCCCTTCTTGACGGATCGCCCCACGTCCTTTGCCCCTTTACCGTTATTTCCCGCGCCGCTTGACGATGTAGCGGTCCGTCGCGGGGTTCTTCCGCGTCTTGTACCCCTTGGTGGGCTTTCCCCACGGCGTGCACGGGTGACGGCCGCCGGAGGACCGCCCCTCGCCCCCGCCCAGCGGATGGTCGACCGGGTTCATCGCCACGCCCCGGACGGTCGGCCGGATCCCCTTCCAGCGGCTGCGGCCGGCCTTCCCCAGGGAGACCTTCTCGTGGTCGAGGTTCCCCACCTGTCCCACGGTCGCCATGCAGTCCATGAACACGAGCCGGACCTCCCCGGAGGCCAGCCGCATGTGGGCGTACTGCCCCTCCTTCGCGAGGATCTGCACGACCGCGCCGGCGGAGCGGGCGAGCTGGCCGCCCTTCCCGACCTTGAGCTCGACGTTGTGGACCAGCGTGCCCACCGGGATGTTCCGGATCGGGAGAGCGTTCCCGGGCTTGATGTCCGCCCCGGCGCCGGTCACGACCGTGTCCCCCACCGCGAGGCCCACGGGGCACAGGATGTACCGCTTCTCGCCGTCCGCGTAGTGGAGCAG
>DASWBR010000202.1:0-4438 GCA_036390495.1 Candidatus Deferrimicrobiaceae bacterium
AGGATCTGCTGCCCGATGCTCAGGATGTTGTTCACCAGCCAGTAGATGACCAGTCCCGTCGGGAAGCCCCAGAACATGAAGGTGAACAGGATGGGCATGAAGAGCATCATCTTCTGCTGCGCCGGGTCCATCCCCGCCGACGGGGTCATCTTCTGCTGGACGAACATCGAGACCCCCATCAGCAGCGCCAGCAGGCGGATCGGGATCGTGTACCCGGCGATCGGGATGTCCCACAGGTGCTCCGGCGAGGACAGGTCGTTGATCCAAAGGAAGAAGGGGGCGTGCCGGAGCTCGATGGTGACCAGGAGCGCCTTGTAGAGGGCGATGAACACCGGGATCTGCGCCAGCATCGGCAGGCAGCCGGATAGCGGGTTGATCTTGTACGTCTTGTACAGGTTCATCGTCTCCTGGTTCAGCCGCGACGCGTCGTCCTTGTACTTCTCCTTGAGCTTGGTGAGGATCGGCGACAGCTCCTGCATCTTCCGCATCGACGCCATCGACTTCTGCGTGAGGGGGTAGAAGAGGATCTTGATGAGGATGGTGAGCAGGATGATGTCGATCCCGTAGTTCCCCGTGACGCGGTTGCTCGCCTTCATCAGGAACACCAGCGGCTTCGCGAGGAAGCCGAACCAGCCGTAGTCGATCAGCTCCTGGCTGTTCTTCCCGACGGACTCGAGGAGGGCCGAACGCTTGGGGCCTGCGAACACGCGGGCGCTGCTGCGCACCATGTCCCCGGGGGAAAGCGTCGCCGCGGTGTCGGCCACCGTCACCTGCACGCCGCTTTCCCCCAGCAGGGCGGCCCGTTCCACCGTCCAGTCCCGCTCCGGCAGCACGATCCAGGAGAAATATTTCGCGTCCGCCGCCGCCCACCGGGCCGGTGCTTTCTCCACCTTTCCCTTTCCGACGTCCTTCAGGTCGTACCGGTTGACCCCGCCCTTCGCCCTCTCCACCACGACGCCGTGGAAGGTGTAGGAGTCGCCCGCGAGCTCGCCGAGGAAAACCTGGGACAGCTCGAGGCCGGGGCGCACCGCCACCGGTTCCTTCGAGCCGTTGGCCGCCTGGACGCGCACTTCGAACTCGTACCGGTCCCCGGCGAAGACGTACTCCCGGGTGAGCCGCATCCCCGTGGCGGACTCCCAGGTCAGGAGCACGCTCCGCTTGTCGCCCGCCAGGAGCTCGACCGTGCCCGGAGCCTCGGAGGAGAACACCGGAGGGGAGGGGAGGGGAGGCCGGAACTCGTCGAGATACAGGGAGAGCGGGATCGGCCGGATCGTCTTCGACCCGACGATGTCGAGCGGCTTCCCGCCGGGACCGGGGGCGTCCTTGTAGTCCGCCAGGAGGAACGAGGAGATCCCGCCGCCCGCGGTGTCGATCGTCGCTGCGTAGAGCGGCGTCTTCACGGTGATCTGCCGCGCCGGGACGGCCGTCCGGGGGGCATGCCCGACGGGCGCGGGGGCTGCGGGAGCCGCGACGGGCGCTCCGCCCGCCTGCCCTGCGGCGGGAGCCTGGAGGGGAGCGTTGTCCTTCCCCGCCGGGGCGCTACCCGTCGGCTGCGGTGGAGCGGTGTAGAAATACTGGTATCCGAGCAGGACGGCGATCGACAGCGCGATCGCCAGGATCATCCGGTTCTGCATCGTGTCCTCGTTCCGAAGAGTTCGATCCGCCTCGGCTCGTCGACCCCTCCGGGGTGGAAGGGGTGGCACCTGAGGAGCCGGCGGATCCCGTCCAGCGCGCCCAGGACCGCCCCGTTCAGCCGGACCGACCGGATCATGTACTCGGAGCAGCTGGGGTGGAACCTGCAGCAGTCGCCGATGTAGGGGGAGACCGCGACCTGGTACAGCCTCAGGAGGCCGACGAGGAGGTTTCGTGGCCGCATGGGGCGTTTCCCTCCGATCTCCACCGGCGCCGGATGGCGGGGAGCAGTTCGGCGCACACGGTGGAAAGCGCGGCGCCTTCCGGGGGTTTCCGGACCACGATGGCGGTGCGGCTACCCGCCGGGAAGGCGTCCTTGTGGAGCCGGTAGAATTCCCGGAGGAGCCGCTTCACCCGGTTGCGCGCCACGGCTCCCCCGGCACGCTTTCCGGCGGACACGCCGACGCGGCGCACCCCGCCGCCCAGGAAATCCCGGTACACGGTATAGTGCGGGGTCGTCAGGCGTTCCCCCTTGCGGACCACCTCCCGGAAATCCCGGTCGGTCCGCAACCGCTCCGCGGAAGGGTACCGGTTCGGGCGTTCCCCGCGAGGACCGGTCACTTCTTCCCGCTGATCGACACGGTGAGGCGCTTGCGGCCCTTGGCGCGGCGACGCGCGAGGACTTTCCGGCCCGCCGCGGACGACATGCGCTCGCGGAAGCCGTGCGTTCTTTTCCGCCGCAAGTTGTGCGGCTGGTACGTGCGCTTCATGACGCGGATGCTCCCTTCGTGAACAACTCCCACAATCCTCGGGAATTGTATAATCTATTGCTTTCCGGAACGCCGTGTCAACCGGTAATCCGGCGATTCGGGACGACCGAGGTGCCCGTGACGGAAGCGAAAACCCACCGCTTCGACCTGCGGCGGCTTTTCCGCCTCCCGCTCCTGTCCGCGGAGGAGGGGAGGGGAGCGGTTCCCCCCCGGGATAGCGAGATCCTCTTCGAACTGGCGGGGGAGAACCCGGAAAACCGACTCTTCGGCCGTTTTGACGCAGGCGATGTCCGGCAGCGCCTCGCCGCGGCGGGCCTTATTCCGGGCCTTGCAGCCCGGGGATACCCCGAGCCCGCGCTCACCTTGAGCTGCGTCGACCCCGCGGACCAGCGGATCTGTCTCTTCGCAGGGGGAACGACGCGCGACCGTCTACTGATGGAGGTCCGCCTGCAGCTATCCCTTTTCCACCCGAAACAACCCATCGGCCCGTTCACGGAGGAGTCGTCCTTCCGGATGCTCGTCATCCACTGGCTCGTCCTCTCCGATCCCGACCGGGTATTCTCCCTGGATCGGCCTCGACTCCCGGGCCAGGAGCGGCCGGGCCTCGGGCTTCTCGGCGAAACCCTGTCCCTCCTGAAGACCTTCTCCCGGGAGCTCGCCGTGGACGGGGTCGTCGACGTACCCGACCATTACCACACCGCGCTCTTCTACTCCCGCGACTTCCGGTACCTCGACCCGGGGGCGGAGGGCCGTTTCCAGGCGATCGCGCGCGACCTGGCCGGCGTGCCGCTCGCACTGGCGTCCGACGCGATCCGGGAAGGGTGCCTGGTAAACCGGGAGACCGGAGAGCCGATCGCGTGGCCGGTTGCGGAACAGGTGATGGCCGTCCGGGGCCCCCTGCGCCGGTTTCTCCGCTCGGCGGAGTACCGGGAGGCCCGGGACCGGGCGTTGGCGGGTATTCACTTCGTTGTCAACTGGGATCTTTACAGGGCGAAAATCGCCTCCCCGGGAGCCCCGTAAAAATATCCTTGCCACCCGTTTTTTGCGTGTGATACGCTTCCACCCCTCTCCAGAGTCCAGGGAATGCGCAGGGAGGCGGCAACCCATCGGATCGGACCGCCGGAAATACCGTGGGATACCACCCAAGAAAATCCCCCAAGTGGCTGAAATTCCTGTGATATCCGACTTATCCACACCTGTGTATAAACATGTTGGCAACTTTCCCGTTCCTCTCCCCTTTAACCCGTTAGAAATGCAAGGTTTTCGGCTTCACGATCGCGGAATGGAACGTCCTTCCCGGTGGCCCCGCGGATGACGACTCGGACGTGGGAAAAGGTCCTCGCCCAGATGAAGGGCGAGGTGAGCGACCAGGCCTACGAGACGTGGCTTCGCCCGCTTCGGTTCGTCACCCGGGAGGGGATGGTCGTCTTCCTCGCCACCCCCCACAAGTTCTTCAAGCAGTGGATCGAGGAGAACCACCTGCCCCGAATCGAGGAGATCGCGCGGAAGGAGCTGGGGGAGGACGTGACGGTGGAGATCGTGGTGGGAGGGGAGGAGGAGGCGCTTCCGCCGCCGGTGACGCCGACGCAATATCTCCAGCTGCCGCAGGATACGGTCACCCGGACGCGCACCGTCTACGGCCCCCTGAACAGCCGGTACACGTTCGACCGGTTCGTCATCGGAACGGGAAACCAGTTCGCCCACGCCGCCTCCATCGCCGTCGCGAACGATCCCGGGAACAGCTACAACCCCCTCTTCATCTACGGGGGCGTCGGGCTCGGGAAGACCCACCTCCTTCACGCCATCGGGAATGAGGCGCAGGCGAAGCAGCCTCGGCTGCGCGTGTGCTACATCCCGGCGGAGAAGTTCACCAACGACCTCATCACCTCGATCCGCACGAACCGGATGCCGGAGTTCAAGGAGCGGTACCGGAACGTCGACATCCTGCTGATGGACGACGTCCAGTTCATCGCCGGCAAGACGCGGACCCAGGAGGAGTTCTTCCACACCTTCAACGACCTCTACTCCTCCCGGAA
>DASWBR010000203.1:0-43250 GCA_036390495.1 Candidatus Deferrimicrobiaceae bacterium
CGCCAGCAGGCCGAACAGCGCCGTGACGAACGCCCCCGCCTCGAACTCGCGGACCCCCGTCGCGAGGTACAGGGAGAACGAGGCGAACGCCACCGGGAAAAGCCCCTGCGGGAAGTGGACCAGTATCGGGTGAAGATGCGGTACGTTCACCTTTTCCGCCATGATCCCCTCGCGACGGTATTCCCGGCGAACCGGAACAACCCCTCATCCTGCCAAAGCGTTAATTTTAGCAGCGTTTCCCGATTCGCGCCATCCCGCCCATGTAGGGGCGCAACGCCTCGGGAACGGCGACCGTGCCGTCTTCCCGCTGGAAGTTCTCGAGGATCGCCACGACCGTCCGCCCCACCGCCAGGCCGGAGCCGTTCAGCGTGTGGGCCAGGCGGGTCTTCCCGGAGGCCCCCTCGCGGAACCGGATTTTCGCCCGGCGGGCCTGGAAGTCCGTGAAGGAACTGCAGGAGGAGATCTCCCGGTATCGGCCCTGGGATGGGACCCACACCTCGATGTCGTACGTCTTTGCGGAGGAGAACCCGAGGTCACCGGTGCACAGCGTCACCACCCGGTACGGCAGGCCGAGGCGCCGGAGGATCTCTTCCGCGTCGGCGGTGAGCTTCTCCAGTTCCTCCGCGGACTGCTCCGGGCGGCAGATTTTGACAAGCTCCACCTTGTTGAACTGGTGCTGCCGGATCATCCCCCGGGTGTCCTTCCCGTAGGAACCGGCCTCCGCCCGGAAGCACGGGGTGTACGCCGTCATCTTCAGGGGAAGCGCCGAGGCCTGCAGGATCTCGTCCCGGACGATGTTCGTCACCGGCACTTCCGCCGTGGGGACGAGGTAATAGTCGGTTCCCGCCACGCGGAACAGTTCCTCCTCGAACTTGGGGAGCTGCCCGGTGCCCAGGAACGAGGCGCTGTTCGCCAGGAACGGGGGGAGCACCTCGAGATACCCGTGTTCCCGGGTGTGGACGTCGAGCATGAAGTTGATGAGGGCCCTCTCCAGGAGCGCCCCCGCCCCCTTGGAGAGGCAGAAGCGGCCGCCGGTGATCTTGACCGCCCGGTCGAAGTCCAGGATGTCCAGCTCCGCGCCGATGTCCACGTGGTCCTTCACGGGGAAGGAAAAGGTCCCCGGCGTTCCCCACGTCCGCACCGTGGGATTTTCTTCCTCCCCCGCCCCCTCGGGGACGGAGGGATCCGGGATGTTCGGGATGGAGAGGAGGAACTCCTCCATCTTCCCCTCGATTCCCGGGAGAAGACCTTCCGCCTCCTTCAGGCGCGCCGAGAGCTCCTTCATCCGCTCCATCAGCGCGGACGCGTCCCCCTTCTCCCGCCGCAGGCGTCCGATCTCCTCCGAGGCGGCGTTGCGCTCCGCCCGCATCCCCTCCACCTGGACGAGCAGCGAACGGCGCTCCCGGTCCAGCGCGACGAATCCGTCGAGGGTGAGGGGCGACCGGCGCCTCCGCAGCGCCTCTTCCACCACCCCGATGTTTTCCCGCACGAATTTCAAATCCAGCATGACGGCCTCCTCGCTGGCGTGAACCCCGCGTCCCGGATCGTCGCGACGATCTCCTCTTCCGACATGCGGAACGCGACGCCGGCGGAGGCCACCACGTTCTCCTCCATCATCGTGCTGCCGAAATCGTCCGCCCCGAAGAACAGCCCGATCTGCGCCACCTTCGCGCCCATGGTCACCCACGATACCTGCACCGTGGGGATGGACGGCAAAAGGATCCGGGAGAACGCCAGGACCCGCAGGTACCCCAGGGCGTGGCCGAATCCCGGAACCGCCCCCTCGCCGAACCGGGGATCCCGGGCGAGCTCCGTGTTCCCCGACTGGAAGGTCCAGGGGATGAAGGCGGTGAACCCGCCCGTCTCCTCCTGGAGCGCCCGGACCCGCAGCAGGTGGGTCACGATCGCCTCCGGCGCCTCCACGCTGCCGAACATCATTGTCGCGGAGGTCCGCAACCCCTGCCGGTGCGCCTCCCGCATCACCTCCGCCCACTGTTCCCACCCGATCTTCCTCGGGCTGATCCGCCGGCGGACCTCGTCGTCGAGGATTTCCGCCCCGCCCCCGGGGATCGAGTCGAGCCCCGCGTCCCGAAGACGGGTGATCACCTCCCCGATCGTCAAGCCGGACTGGTGCGCGAAGTGCCAGATCTCCGGCGGCGAGAATCCGTGCAGCAGGATCGGGTGGCGCTTCACCGCCCGGACCAGCCGCTCAGCCTCCCCGATCCCCCAATCGGGGTGGAGCCCCCCCTGGAGGAGCACGCGGACCCCGCCCGCGGCGATCGTTTCCTCGATCTTCGCGGAGAGCTCCCCCTCGGAGAGGACGTACGCGTCGGGGGCGTCCTTCCCCCGGTAGAACGCGCAGAAGGAGCATCCGCAGGCGCACACGTTCGTGTAGTTGATGTTCCGGTCGACGATGTAGGTGACGACGCCTTCCGGGTGCAGCCGCCTGCGCACGGAGTCTGCCGCCCGGCCGAGCTCGAACAGCGGCGCCTCCCGCAGGAGCCGCGCCCCCTCCGCGACGTCGACGGCCCCGCGCTCCGCCCGCGCGAGCGCCTCCTCCCAACCCATTCCGTTCGCTCTCCTTACCCGGCGTGGTTGCTCGCGGGGGGCTTCCTCTCCGCTCGCTATTCCGCTCGCTGCGGAGCACTGGTCTCCGCTCGCTCCATACACTCGCTCCGAGGAACCCCCCGCTCTGCCCCCGTTTTTCCTACCGCGGGGGTACCCCGGCGGCGCGAAGCTCGTATCGGGGCGCCACCCCGCATGTGACGGTGACTTGCGCCGTCATTCGGCGGGGCCTTCCGCGGGCCACTCGCGGACCACGTTGTAGAGCGTGTCCCGCTCGACCGGGATCCTCCCCGCCTGCCGGATCATCGTCACGAGCTCTGCGACCGACATCTCCTGTCCCGCCTGGGCCCCCGCGGCGTGGGTGATCTTCTCCTCCACCACGGTCCCGTCGATGTCGTCGACGCCGAAATGGAGGGAGATCTGGGCGAGCTTCGGCCCTACCATGATCCAGAACGACTTGATGTGCCGGAAGTTGTCCAGATAGAGGCGCGCCACCGCCAGGGCGAGGAGGTCCGAAAGCCCCGTGGTGTACCCCTTCGCGATCTCCGTGTTCTTCGGGTGGAAGGCGAGGGGGATGAACGACTGGAAGCCGCCGGTGCGGTCCTGCAGCTCCCGGAGACGCCGCATGTGGTCCACGCGGGACTCGAGGGTCTCCACGTGGCCGTAGAGCATCGTGGCGTTGCTGCGCAGCCCCGCCGCGTGGACCGCCTCCATCACCTCGAGCCACCGGTCCCCGGAAATCTTCTCGGGGCAGATCCGGTTGCGGATCTCCGGGGAGAAGATCTCGGCGCCCCCGCCCGGGAGGCTCCCCAGTCCCGCGGCCTTCAGCTGCCCGATCACCTCGTGGAGCGGCAGACCGGTGATCCTCGCGAAGTAGTCGATCTCCACCGCGGTGAACGCCTGGACGTGCATCGAGGGGAACCGCTCGCGGAGGGAGCGCAGCATCATCAGGTAGAAGTCGAAGGGGAGGTCCGGGTGGAGCCCCCCCACGATGTGGAGTTCCGTGGCGCGCTGCGCATGGGCCTCCCCGGAGCGGCGGAGGATCTCCTCCATCGTCAGGGTGTAGGCGAGGGGTTCCCCCTTCTCCTTGCTGAAGGCGCAGAACTTGCACCGGTTCACGCAGATGTTCGTGGGGTTGATGTGGCGGTTGACGATGAAGTAGACCCGCTCCCCGTTCACCCGGCGGTTCGCCCTCTGGGCCATCTCCCCGACGGAGAGGATGTCGCGCGTGGCGTAGAGGGCGAGGGCGTCGGCGTCCGACAGCCGCTCCCCCGCCTCGACCTTATCCCGGATGTGCCTTAATTCCGCTCTCATTCGCCCCGCCCTTGCGCATCTGCTCGAGGATCCGCTCCCCCGCCCCCGACTCCTTGGGAAAGACCGGGAGGAAGACGGAGAAGGTCACGCCCTGCCCCTCCCGGTTGTCCAGGTGGATCGTCCCCCCGTGCTTCTCCACGATGGCGTGCACGATGGGGAGCCCCAGCCCCGTGCCCTTGGCCTTCGTGGTGAAGAAGGGGTTGAAGATGTTGTGCACGACGTCGTGCGGTATTCCGCCGCCGGTGTCGCTCACCTGGAACACCACGCCGGCCCCTTCCGGGGTGCGCGCGGGGCGGGTTGCGACCGTGAGGACGCCGCTCCCGCCCATCGCCTGGATGGCGTTCGAGACGAGGTTCCATAATACCTGCCGCAGCTGGTCCGGGTCCACGGAGATGACCGGGATTTCCGGGGAGAGATCCGCCACCGTGGCGATCCGGGTCTCTTCCAGCTCCTCCCGGAACATTGCCAGCACGTCCCGGACTTCGCTGTTGAGGTCCACGCTCCGCAGCGCGGGGACCACCTCGCGGGAGAAGTAGAGCGTCTGCTGGACGATCCGCTCCAGGCGCTGGACCTCCTTGAGGATGATCTGCGCCGAGCGGGACGTGGAGTGCGGGTCGGGAGCCCCTCCGCCGGCGGCCGGGCGGGCGATCCGCCGGGCGAAACCGCCGATCACCGTGAGGGGGTTCTTGATCTCGTGGGCGATCTTCGCGGCCATCTCGCCGAGGGCCATCAGCTTCTCGCTCTGCACCAGCCGGTCCTGGGTTGCCCGGACGTCGTGGAGCGCCCGCTCCAGCGACTCGTACAGGGAGGCGTTCTCCATGGCGAGGCACGCCTTGGAGGCGAACATCGTGAGGACCTGGATGTCCTCGTCCGTGATGGGGCGCTCGTGGAACTGGTTGTCCACGTAGATCGCTCCCCGCGCCTCTCCCTTGATCACCAGGGGGACGGCGACGAAGCTGTCCGGGTGGCTGCCGCAGAACACCGCCCGCCCCCCGGACGCCGGCCCCCCGCAACCCGCCTCGGAGCGCATCGCGCGTTTCTCCAGCACGGAGCGCGCCACCAGGCAATGGCCCCCGGCCATGGGGATCCGCAAGGTTTCGGCCCCGGGCCACAACAGCCGGCGGAGCTCCTCCCCCTCCATGCCGGGGCTCCCGCCTGCGGAATCGTCCGGCGGCCGAAGCGAAGCCTGCCGCGCTTCCTTCCGGTCCCGGGGCCCCATCGCCATGCGGCCCACGAGCTCCCCTCCGTCCTCCGACAGGAGGAACAGGATCGCGCGGCTGAAATCGAGCCCCCCCGGGGAGACGAGGGCGTACAACATGACCTGCAGGAGCCGCTCGGTCTTCACCGTGGACATCAGCGCCCGGGCAACCTCGTAGAGGGTGGAGATCCGCTGTACCTTGACCTGGTTCTCCTGGGCCAGCCGCTGGGCCCGCTGGAACACGATGGCGTTCTCCACCATGTTCGCCAGCTGGGAGCAGACGGTCTCCATCAGGTGCACCATCTCCATGTCGAACCGGACCTGCGGAGAGGCGGAATAGTAGCTGATGACGCCGAGGGACCTCCCTTTGGACACGATCGGCAGCCCCAGGAAGGACACGATCCCGCGGCGGGCGAGCGCGGCGTGGTGGGGGGAGTCCTCCGGCGCGTTGACGAGCAGCGGGCGCGTATCGTGATGGATCTGCATCGCCAGAATCTTCCCCAGCGCGCGGTGCTCCCGGCGGAAACCCGGGCGCCCGTACCCCTCGTCCAGCATCGTGCGGAGGGCGCCGCGCCCCTCCGCCGCCAGCCGGACGGTGACGCCGTCCGCCGACAGGAGGCGGGTGGTGGTGACGGCGACGTATCCGAGGATGTCCCTCACATCGAAGGTGGAGGTGATCGTCCGGCCGATCTCGTTCAGCGTGATGAGCTCGGACACGCGCTTCCGCGCGTCGCGGTAGAGCTGGCTGTTCCGGATCGCCCCGGCCACCTCCGTCCCCACGGCGGACAGGAACTCCATTTCCTCCCCGGACCAGGACGCGGACCGGAGGTTGGAGACGTTCATCACGCCGTAGAGGTAGACGTCGTCCATGACGGGCACGGCGAGGATCGAGGTGAACTCGCGGAGTTCCCGGGGCACCGCCAGCGTCGGGGGGCTGCTCTTCACGTCGGGGAAGAATACCGGGGCCCGCTTCTGCGCCGCCTTCCCGGAGACTCCTTCCCCCGGCCGCACGACGAAGTCCATCATCGTGCACTCCTCGATCTCGACGCAGGAGGAGACCCAGGGCTGGAGATCCTCGCTGTGGCTGTCCCGGCGATAGATGCAGACGCAGTCCGCGCCCGTTTCCCGGGAGAGGAAGTCGCAGATGTGCTTCAGCCGGTTCTCGATCTGGACGTTCGAGTTGGAGATCTCGACGACCCGTGCCAGGAGGGAAAACCGGTTGTCCGCGCGTTCCGTCATGGGGTGCTACCCCGGGCGGCCCCGCTTGCGCAGCGCCTTCCCGTAAAGGGACATGTATTCCCTCGCGGATGCGTCCCAGGAGAAGTCGCGGGACATCCCCCGCAGGACGATGGCCTCCCACCGCCGCCGGTCGGCGTGCGCCGCCAGGGCGCGCCCGATGGCGTCCTTCAGATCCTCCGCGTCGTACCGGCGGAAGGTGAAGCCGGTTCCGCCGGTGGGGTCGGCGTCGGCGTCCGTCACGGTGTCCGCCAGCCCGCCGGTCTCCCGGACGATGGGGACGGTCCCGTACTTCAGGCTGTAGATCTGGTTCAGGCCGCACGGCTCGTAACGCGACGGCATCAGGTACATGTCCGCCCCCGCCTCGATCTTGTGCGCCAGGGCGTTGTCGTACGCCACGCGGATGGCGATCCGGTCGGGGTGCTTCCGCCCGAGGACCTCCATCGCCTCCTCGTACCGGCGCTCCCCGGACCCCAGGATCACCACCCGCAGCCGCTGCCCGGCCAGCCACTCGCCGATCTGCTCCAGCAGGTCCGACCCCTTCTGGGAGGTCAGGCGCCCGATGAAGCCGAGCACCGGGACGCCCTCGTCGGGGAGACCGAACTCCGCGAGGAGGTCCCGCCGGCACGCCGCCTTTCCCCGCAGGTCGCCCGGGGTGAAGTTCTCCGCGATGAAGCGGTCGGTGGCGGGGTGCCACTCCTCGTCGTCGATGCCGTTGACGATTCCGTAGAGGTCCTCCCGGCGCTCGTAGAGGACCCCCTCGAGGCCGTATCCGTATTCCGGCGTCTGGATCTCCCGGCTGTAGGTGGCGGAGACGGTGGTCAGGATGTCGGCGAAGACCAGTCCGGCCTTCATCAGGTTCAGCTTCCCGTAGAACTCCAGTCCCTGCGGGGTGAACAGCTCCCACCCCAATCCCGTCATCGGCAGGTCGTGGTTCCAGAACAGCCCCTGGTACCCGAGGTTGTGGACGGTGAACACGGTCCCCGTCTCCCGGAACGCCGCCTCCCCGGCGTAGAGGGTCTTCGCGTAGGCGGGGATCAGGGCGGTCTGCCAGTCGTTGCAGTGGAGAATGTCGTATCTCCGTCCCGACCGCAGGATCCACTCCATCACGGCGCGGCAGAAGAACGTGAACCGCTCGCAGTTGTCGACGTAGTCGCCGTCCTTGGTGCCGTAGAGGAACTCCCGGTCGAAGAAGCGGTCGTTCCGGATCAGGAAGGCGCGTACCCCGCCCCCCCCGTCCGTCTCCTCCACGGTGCCGGCCTCCTCCCTGTGCCCGAGGGGCACGCGGACCGGAAACCCCGGGCCGGCGGAGGGAAACCGGGCGCGGTCCACGGCGCGGTAGAGCGGCATGACGCAGTCCGCCTCGACCCCGATCCGGCGAAGCGCCTTGGGAAGGGCGCCGGCGACGTCGGCCAGCCCTCCCGTCTTGGCGAACGGAACGATCTCGGAGGAAGCGAGGAGGACCTTCACCGTGCTCTCCAGGCCTTCACTCGGGCAGCTCGCGCATGTATTTGGCCGACTCCTCCGGCGGCGTCGGATTGATGTAGAACCCCGACCCCCACTCGAACCCCGCCACCTTCGTGAGCTTCGGCATGATCTCGATGTGCCAGTGGAAAAAGTCCGCCGCGCCCTCCTGGAACGGAGCGCTGTGGACGATGAAGTTGAACGGGGGGTTCTCCAGCGCGAGGTTCAGGCGCCGCAGGGTCCGCCGGAAGATGGCGGACAGGGCCTTCAGCTGTTCCGGCTCGATCATCTCGTAGGCGCACTGGTGACGCTTCGGCACGATCCACGTCTCGAACGGGAAGCGCGGGGCGTACGGCGCGTAGGCGATGAACTCGCTCCCCTCCTCGACGATGCGCTCCTTCTGGTCCATCTCCTGGACGATGATGTCGCAGAAGACGCAACGGTCGCGGAAGCGGTAATAGTCCCGGCACCCCCCCATCTCCTCGATCACGCGCTTGGGGACGACCGGAAGCGCGATCAGCTGGGAGTGGCTGTGGGTGAGGGAGGCGCCGGCGGCGGGGCCGTGGTTCTTGAAGATGATCACGGATTTGAACCGGCGGTCCTTCTTCAGGTCGAGGAGACGCTCCCGGTACGCCCACAGGACGTCCTCGAACCGCTTCTCCGGCAGATCGAACAGGTCGACGTCGTGGCGCTCGGTCTCGATCACGACCTCGTGCGCCCCGATCCCGTTCATCCGGTCGTAGATCCCGTCCGCCGCCTTTCCCAGGTCCCCCTCGATGCGGAGCGCCGGGAACTTGTTCGAGACCACCCGGAGCGTCCAGTTCGGGTCGTTGGGCGCCCCGCTCTGCCGGCAGGCGAGGATCTCCGGAGGGGTCATCCGCTCGCTCCCCGGGCACAGGGGGCACACCCCCTCGCGCCGGGTGGGGGGCTCCGGCGGAAACTCGTGGGGGCGCTTGGCGCGCTCCGTGGAAATGATGACCCAACGGCCCACGATCGGGTCTTTGCGAAGCTCCGTCATCTGGCCTCCGATTGCCGGGGAGCGGCGGGAAGGTGCCGGGAAATATCCCTACCGGACCTCTTCCTCCTCGGCGACGGTCTTGCAGTCGATGCACAGGGTGGTCACCGGCCTGGCGATCAGCCGCTTCTCCTCGATCTTCCCCCCGCACCCGTCGCAGACCCCGAACGTTCCGCCCTCGATCCGCTTGATGGCCTCCTGGATCTTCACCAGGAGCTTGCGGTCCCGGTCCCGGAGGCGCAGGGTAAAGTTCCGGTTCGACTCGAGGAGGGCGCGGTCGGTGGGGTCCGGGAAGTTCTCCTCGGACACGGACGTCATGTCCGACACCGTTTTCTCCGCACCTGCCATGAGCTCGTCCAGCTGCTGCTGGAGCTCCGCCCGGCACTTTTCGAGGACGCTGCGGTCCATCGCGTCAGGCCCCCTGGGGAACGACTCTACAGAAAAATACGTTATCCCACTTCCCGGGGGGTGTAAAGGCGGGGTACCGCGCCGGACGGCCGTCAGATACCCGTCTCCACCCCGAGGAGAAAGTTGATTCCGGGGGAGGGGATGCCGAGCCGCTCCTCGTAGTGCCGGTCCAGGACGTTCATCACGCGCCCTGTGAAGGCCACCTCCCGCAGCCCGGCGCCGGGCGATCGGATGGCGTATCTCGCGAAAACGTCCAGGAGCCCGTACGCCGGCCGCGTGTCCGGGGAGAAGGCGAAAGGGGCCAGATCCCACTGGTCCCCGACGTACCTCCAGTCGACCCGGGCCTGGAATGCGGGAACCGGCTCGTAGAGGGCGGACAGCAGATATTGCTGTTTCGGGATCCCCAGCAGGGGGGTTCCCTTGGAGCCGTCCCAGGTGTCCGTGTAGGTGTACGTGGCCGTCACCGTCACCACCTCCGCGACCCGCGCCACCCCCTCGGCCTCCACGCCGCGGGCGAAGGAGTGTCCGATGTTCCGCAGCTGCGGCAGGCCGAACGGGCCGCCGGTCACGGTGTCGTCCGGCTGGATCAGGTCCTGGAAATCCTGGTAGAACCAGGTCCCCGACAGGCGGACGGCGTTCCCGGCCAGTGGCTGGTCGAGCCCGGCCTCGTACGACCACGCGACCTCGGGGGAGAGGGCCGCGTAACCGTTGAACGGGTTGAACTTCTCCACCGGCGTGGGAACCCGGAACCCCCGTCCGGCGGCCGCGCGAAGCCTCGTGCCCCACCCGCCGACCTCGAGGAAGCCGGCAACCTTCGGGTTGCACTGGGTCCCCGCCTCCGTGTTCCGGTCCAGGCGGACGCCGAGGCTCACTCCCGCCTTCTTCGACAGGCGCAGCTCCTCCTGGAGATACAGCGACCGGTTGTACGTCGAGACGTTCTGCTGGCTCGTGGAGGTGAACCCCGTGTCGGTGAACGTGGATTCATTGTCCGACTGGTCCTTGTTGTACTCGGCGCCGAGGATGGTGACGGCTTTCGGCGACGGGACGAAGCGGGCCTCGAGGCCGTACACCGTCTTCCGGGACCGGTCCTCGAAGTCGAAGGCGGCCGTCTGGCCGGGGTTCGGCGGATCGTTGTCCTGCAGCGTTTCGGCGGCGATGCTCGCCGACGCGGACAGCGACACCGTCCGGCTCAGGGCCGCCGAGAGTCGCGCCCCTCCCAAATCGATCCGGCGCTCCATCCTGTGGTTGGGGTCTGCGGGATCGTCGTCCACGGCGATCCCCTTTTCCCCGTCCGTCGCGAGGTACATCCCCCCGAGACGCACGCGATCCCCGAACGCCACGTCCCCCGAACCGAGGAAGGAGGTTATGGAGGCGTCGTCGTTGGCGAGTATCCCGTCGCTCCGGTACCCCCCGCCCCCGGCGAAGAGTCCCCCTCGGGACCACCGGCCCTGCCCGAAGGCGCCCCACTTCACCGTGTCGAAGCTCCCGGCCGCCACCGATGCGCCAAGCCCCGTCTGATCCCCCTTCCGGGGGATGAAGTTCACCACACCGGACATGGCGTTGGATCCGTAGAGAGCGCTCTGGGCCCCGCGCACCACCTCGACCCGCTCGAGCAGGTCGACCGGCAGGAACCCGATGTCGAACTGGCCCGTGGAGGGGCTGTTCACGGGGAATCCGTCGACCTGGATGAGGGTGTACGCGCTCCGTCCGCCGCGGATCTTGACGTTCTCCCGGTCCCCCGCGACGCCGCTGCGCTGGACGTCCACGCCGGGAAGCCCCTGCATCACGTCGCCCGCCACGACCGGGAGCAGGATCCGCGACTCCTCCCGGGTCACCACGCTGACGTCCGACGCCTGCTCGGAGACCTTCTCCGGGATCCTCGTCGCCGTGACGACCACCGGCTCGGTCCGCAGCGGCTCCTCCGCGAGGGCTGCCGGGGAACCCCACGCCGCCAACACCGCGGCGGCGAGAATCACCACCCTCGACACCTTTCTCCCGACTCGCGTCATCGCTTCTCCTTCCCTTCGTCGACCCGTACGCTTTCCCCTTCAGGGGGACACTCTTGATCCTTTGGGGGATGCAGGGGAAGATTGTCCCCCGCCAGCGTTCCCCGAAGGGGCGTGACGCGGACCGCGCCGGTCGCGGGGTTCCGGTCGCACGCGACCGCGACCCCGTACGCCGCCCGGATGCTCGAAGGCGTGAGGACCTCCTCCGGGCGGCCCTGCGAGGCCACCGCGCCCTCCGAGAGGAGGACGATCCGCTCCCCGTACTCCGCGCACAGTGTCAGATCGTGGGATGCGACCAGCGCGGCGACCCCCCGCGTCCCCGCCAGCCGCGTGACGATCTCGTAGAACGCGACGCGGTGCCGGATGTCGAGGAACGCCGTCGGCTCGTCCAGCAGCATCACCCGGGCTCCCTGGGCGATCGCCCGGGCGACGGTGGCCCGCTGGCGCTCCCCCGCCGAGATCTCCGGCAAGGCGCGGTCCCGGAGGAGGTCGAGGCCGGTCACGACGAGCGCCCGCTCGACTTCCTCCCGATCCGCGGCCGACGTCCCCCCGAAGAGCCCCTGGTGCGGGAACCGCCCAAGGGCCACGTAGGCCGCGACCGTCATCGGAAAATCCACCGGCGGGTCCTGGCCGACGACCGAGAGGAGGCGGGCCATCTCGCGCCGCCCGTACGACCCCGGAGGGCGTCCCGCGAGCAGAACCTCGCCCCCGCCGGACGGGAGAACCCCCGAAAGGACCCGGATCAGCGTACTCTTCCCGGAGCCGTTGGGCCCCAGCAGGATGGTCACCCGGCCCGGGTGGAGGTCCAGGTCCACCTCCCGGAGGACTTCGCGCTCCCCGTAGCGGAAGGAGAGCCGCCGGGCCGACAGGAGCGGGGCCGTCACGAGCGCCCCCCGTTGCGCCGGAGCAGGTAGAGGAAGAACGGAGCCCCCGCGAGGGCCGTGACCGCACCCACCGGGAGTTCCCCGGCGGGGGACGCCGCCCGCGCGATCGTGTCGGAGAGGACGAGGAACGCACCGCCGAGGAGGAACGCGGCGGGGAGGAGCCTCCGGTGCCCGGATCCCACCAGCACCCGCGCGCCGTGCGGCACGATGAGCCCGACGAAGCCGATCAGCCCCGAGACGGCCACCACCGACCCCGCCAGGAGCGACGCCGTGAGATACGTGGCCGTCTTGACCCGCTCCACGGAGAGCCCTGTCTGGAAGGCCGCCTGGTCGCCCAGCAGCAGCAGGTCCAGGCCACGCGACAGGAGGAGGAGGACGGCGACCCCGAGCGCGACGTAGGGGAAGAGCGCCGCCACCCGGCGGGGCGTCCCGAGCCCCAGGTCCCCCATCAGCCAGTAGAGCGCCCCGGGGATCTTCCCCGGCGGCGAGAGCGTGACCATCAGCATGATGACCGCGTTGAGGAACGCCCCCACCACGACCCCCATGAGGATGAGCCGCTCGGGAGACACGCCGCTCTTCCGCCGCGCGAGGAGGAATACCGCGAGGGCCGAAAGGGCCGCGCCGACAAAGGCGAAGAACGGGAGGGCGGCGGATGCGTCCGCCGACAGGAAGAGCGCCACCGTGAGGGCCCCCACCGCCGCTCCCCCCGAGACACCGAGGATGTACGGGTCGGCGAGCGGGTTGCGCAACAGCGCCTGGAACGCGACGCCGGAGGAGGCCAGGGCGCCGCCCACGAGGGCCCCGAGGAGCGCCCGGGGGAGGCGCAGGGAGAGGAGGACGCGCGCCGGCGTGTCGTCCCCGCCGTGCAGCAGCGCGTCCACCGCCTTCCGGAGCGGAATGGCGACGGGCCCCGTCGCGGCGGAGAGGGCCAGAGCGCCGAGGAACGCCGCGACCAGCGCCGGGAACACGGCGCGGCTCCCCCTCCCCGCCGCTCCGCCCGTCACGGTCTTCCTCCGGTACCGGAGTCGAGGCCCCTGGCGCGTCCCTCGCGCCACGCGGCGATCGCGCCGGAGATCTGCTCGAGCGCCGCGACGAGGCGCGGACCCGGCCGCGTGACGATGTCCCCGTCGAGGGTCACCACCGCGCCGTCCCGGAACGCAGGGACCTCCTTCCAGCGCGTCACATCCTCCGGGAATTTCTCGACACCCGCCATCCCCGCCACGAACACCACGTCCGGACGGAGCGAAACGAGATCCTCCACCGAAAGGCGGGGGTACCGGCCGGACAGGCCGGCGGCCACGTTCGAACCTCCGGAGAGCCGCACCAGTTCGTCCATGAACGTGCCGGCACCCGCGGCGATGATCGGCGACGTGGATACGGCGAAGAGGACCCGGGGGGCGCCGCGCCCTGCGCCCCTCGCGGCGGCGCGGGCCCGTTCGGCGCGCCGGCGGAGCGCGGCGGCCTCTTCTTCTCCGCGCGCGGCGGCGGAAAGCAGGACCCCCATCCGGCGGATGGCAGCGAACACGGCGTCCAGGTCCTGGGGGGAAACGGCGAAGCAGGGGATCCCGATCTCCTCGAGCGCGCGCACTTTCTCCCGCGGATTGCCGTCCGTCGTGCAGAGTACGAGGTCCGGCGCGAGCGACACGACGCGCTCCACGTCGGGGTCGCTCACCCCGCCGACCTTCGGGAGGGAGGCGGCCGCGGGCGGAAAGTTGCAGTAGCGCGTCACGCCGGCCAGGATCTCCTGCCGCCCGAGGAGGAAGACGATCTCGGTGAGGCTGGGGGCGAGGGATACCACGCGGCGGGGAGGGGCGCCAAGCCGGACGGTGACGCCCCGGTCGTCCTTCATGGAAAGGGGGAAGCCGGAGGCTGCGGTCGTCGGGGCGGCAAGGGAGAGAAGGAGCAGCGCGACGGCCGGGAACGGCACGCGGGCACGGCGCGGCATGTCGGTCCGCCGACGGTCCAAAAGGAAATCCCCCGCCCGGCGCCCTTTCGGGAACGGGCAGGGGATGGGACGCGCGGCCACGGCGCGAAACCTTCCCGGCCCTTCACCCGCGAAAGGCTGCTCGGGATCTCTCGCCCGCCGGGCAGGTCTCCTGGCTTCCGGCTCTCCGGCGGCCCCTGCGGGGTCCGCCTTCCTACTCTCCGCGCCTTCCCGCCCTTCGGGTCCTTGCCCGGGCAGTGGCTACCTTGCGGATTTCGTCACCGGTAACAGTTGCGGGGCAGCGATGGAATCGCACCATCTTCCCTAGCGCCCGGCGGGAACGAAACAAGCTGTCTGCCCATTTTGATGGCCGGGAGGTGTGCCGTCAAGGAGCAATCGAGGGGGGGGGGATGTCAGGTGGTCCGGGACACCACGTAGTCGGAGAGGATCCCGAGGTACTCCCGTGCCGGGGATTCGGGCAACCGGGAAAGGTGCCGCTTCCCTCTGCGCACGAACTCGCGGGCGCGGGCGGCGGCGAAGGGGATCCCGCCGTGGCGGAACACGAGCCCCGCGAGGAAGGCGACATCCTTCCGGGAGAGTTTCTTCTTCCCCAGGGCGGCCCGGGCCCTCTCCCGGTCCCCGCGGCCCGCGGCCCGCAGCGCGTGGATCAGGGGGAGGGTGACCTTCCCTTCCCGGAGGTCCTGCAGCGGCATCTTCCCCAGTTCCCTCTCGGTGCCGGTGTAGTCGAGGATGTCGTCCACCAGCTGGAATGCGATCCCGACCGCCTTCCCGAAGTCGAACATCGCGCGCCGGGTCGCCGGATCCGCGCCGGCGAGGACCGAGCCGGTCTCGCTGGCGGCGGCGATCAGGGACGCGGTTTTGCAGAAGACGACGGTGAGGTACTCCTCCTCGGAGATCCCGGGGTCGCGCGTCCGCATCAGTTGCAGCACCTCCCCCTCGGACAGGGAGACCAGGGTGCGGGCGTAGATGCCGAGGACGTCGATGTCGCCGTCGTCCGTCATCAGCTGGGAGGCCCGGGCGAAGAGGAAATCCCCCACGAGGATGCTCACGGAGTTCCCGAAGACGACGTTGGCGGCCGGCTTCCCGCGCCGCACCGTCCCCAGGTCCACCACGTCGTCGTGCAGGAGCGTGGCGGTGTGCATGTACTCCGTCACCACGGACATCACGGTGCGCCGGGATCCGCGGTACCCGCAGGCGTCCGCGGTCAGCAGCAGGACGGCCGGGCGCAGCCGCTTGCCGCCGGAGAGGGTGATGTGCTTCCCGACGACGGGGATCAGGGAGACCGGGGATTTCAGGCAGGAGAGGAGCGCCCGCTCGACCTTCCGCAGGTCGGTCCGCAGGTACCGGAACACGCCGTCGATGTCGCCCGCCGCTCTCCCCGCTCGCACGATGCCAATATATTACCGGATTTCCACGTGTAAACCACTCCGGCGTTCCGGTAGGATGGGGCGGTGTACGATCGCAAGGACGCCTATTACCGGAAGGCGAAGCGGGAGGGGTATCGCTCCCGGGCCGCATACAAGCTCGGGCAGATCGCGGCGAAGGAGAAGGCGGTGCGCCCCGGGGACCGCGTCGTCGACGCCGGCGCCGCCCCCGGCGGGTGGAGCCAGGTGATCCTCGAACTCGTCGGGGCCAGGGGCAAGGTGGCCGCGGTGGACCTCCTCCCCATGGCGCCGCTTCCGGGGGAGAATTTCCGGTTCTGGCAGCGGGACATCGCCGATCCCGGCCTCCCCGCCGAGCTGATCTCCTTCCTCGGCGGGAGGGCCGACACCGTCCTTTCGGACGCCGCCCCCAACACGACCGGCAGCTCCTTCACGGATCAGGCGCGCTCCGCCGACCTCGTCCGGGCCGTTTTCTCCCTTGCCCGGGAGACGCTGCGCGAGGGGGGGACGTTCCTCGCGAAGATCTTCGGTGGCTCGGAGGCCGACGCCGTCTTCCGGGAGCTCAGGCCGTACTTCCGCGAGCTGCGCCGCGTCCGGCCGGAGGCGACCCGCAAGGAGTCGTTCGAACTCTACCTGCTGGGGAGAGGCTTCCGCAACGTTTTAACGTAGCGCCCGGATGACGATGCGGGGGAAGCCCCCCGCCCCGCTACGGGCTTCGCGCTGGCGGGGTACCCCCGATCGGAAACCCGGCGGGGGCACGAGTCATTCGGCGGTGCGGCAGGCAACGAGGTAGCGGTACCCGTACTCCATCACGGTCTCGCCCCGCTGGTTCACGACGCGGCACCGGACGCCGGCGATCCCGCGGTCGGGCCTGCTGAGGGAGCGCCGGAGGCCGTGCCAGGTCCCTTCGACCGTCAGGACGTCCCCCGGCCGCACGGGCGCGGTCGCCTTCACCTCGTCGATGCTGAGGCCCGACAGGATCCCGATCTCCCCGTGCGCCTCGACCACGACCCGGGTGCACGCCGACATCGTGTGGAGGGCGGACGCGATGGGGCCGCCGAAGATCGACCGTTCCGACGCCTCCCCGTCCAGGTGGAACGGCAGCGGGTCGTACTCCACCCCGAAGGCGACGATCCCTTCCCGGTCGAACGCCACGGGGCGGCACGTGAACCGCTCCCCCTCGACCAGGTCCTCCCAATACCTCTTTCCCATCCCGGACGCTCCTGCAGAGGGGGACATTCCTGCCGAGGGGAGACATTCCTGGTTCTGACCCGGAACGAAGGGTAGGAGTGTCCTCCCGCTGCGGGAAGGAGTGTCCTCCGCCATCTTACTTACCGCCCCCGGCCCGCGCGATCGCCTCCTTGACGTGGCGCACCGGGAGCAGCTCGAGGGGAAACGTCGAGGAGAGGCGTTCGGCGTTCGCAGCGGGGAGAACGACGCGTAAGAACCCCATCTTGGCGGCCTCGTTGAGCCGCATCTCCGCCATCGGCACCGCGCGGACCTCGCCCCCCAGCCCCACCTCCCCGAACGCCGCCGTCCCGTGGGGAACCACCCGGTCCCGGAAGCTCCCGGCGACGGCGCAACAGAGCGCGAGGTCCGCCGCGGGCTCGTCGATCCGGATCCCCCCCGCGACGTTCACGAACACGTCCTGGTTGTGGAGCGGGACCCCGGCCTTCCGCTCCAGAATCGCACACAGCAGGATCACCCGGTTGAAATCCACGCCCAGCGTCGTGCGGCGCGGCATCGCGAGGAACGACTGCGACACCAGCGACTGGACCTCCACGAGCAGCGGGCGCGTCCCCTCGATCGCCGGGAAGACCAGCGTCCCGGAGGTGTCGCCGGAGCGATCGGACAGGAACATCCCCGACGGGTCGGCCACCTCGGCGAGCCCCTCGGCGCGCATCTCGAAAACCCCGATCTCGTTCGTCGAGCCGAACCGGTTCTTGACCGCCTTCAAGATACGGAACGGGTGCCCTTTTTCCCCTTCGAAGTAGAGCACCGTATCCACGATGTGCTCGAGCACCCGCGGTCCGGCGATCGCCCCTTCCTTCGTCACGTGCCCCACGAGAAACACCGAGATACCCGCCTTCTTTCCGAAGAAGACCAGGCGCGCGGCGCACTCCCTCACCTGCCCCACGGACCCCGGCGCGCCGGGGAGGTCGGAGGAGAAGACCGTCTGGATGGAGTCCACGATCATCGTCGCGGGGGCGAGCTCTCCCGCCGCGGAGAGGATCCGCTCGAGGGACGTCTCCGCCATCAGGTAGATGCCGGGTTCCGCGATCCCGAGGCGGGTGGCGCGGAGCTTCACCTGCGCCTCGGACTCCTCGCCGGAGACGTAAAGGACCGCCCTCCCCTGCCGGGCGAGCCCCCTGGCGACCTGCAGGAGCACGGTGGATTTGCCGATCCCCGGGTCCCCGCCGATCAGCGTGGCGGATGCGGAGACGACGCCGCCCCCCATCACCCGGTCGAACTCGCCGATCCCGCACCGCGCCCGGGCCGCGGCGGTCTCCTCGACCTCCGTGAGCCGCACGGGCCGGGACGCGGGGAAGTCGGCGGCCGCCCCCCCCCGGTACTTCGGCTCCGGGGCGGACACCTCCTCGACGAGGGTGTTCCACTCGCCGCACCCGGGGCACTTCCCCACCCACTTCGGGGAGGAGGTTCCGCACGCCGTGCAGGCGTACTCGACCTTCACCTTCGCCACTTCGCCGCCACCTCGCGCGCAACCTCTTCGAACGTCGCCGCGCCTGTACGGACGATCCGCTTCACGTCGTCGTACTCCGGCACCGGGCGTGCCGAGCCGTCCGGGAGGGTCGCCTCCTTCACCCGCACGGGCCCGTACCGGGTCGAAACCGTTCCCGACCGGCGGTCGAGCTTCAGCCGGTCGCAGGCGTGGTACCGCAGGCCGATGGCGGTGGAGAGGGAGAAGACGGCGGAGGAGACGATCTCCAGCCGCTCCTCCGGGCACAAAAGCCGCAGCACCCAGCCGGGCCGGTTCTTCTTCATCGTGGCCGGGAGGATCGCCACGTCCAGGGCACCTGCCGCCAGCGCCCGCTCGATGAGCAGTTCGAACCGCTGGGGGCTCATGTCGTCGATGTTCGCTTCCACCTCCAGCACGCGGTCCCGGCCCGCCGCGCCCGCCGGGGAGTCCCCCGCGACGACGCGCAGCATGTTGGGCCTCCCGGGGATCTCCCGGTGCCCCAGGCCGGTCCCGACGCCGCGCACCGTCATGCCGGGAGGACGTCCGAAGGAGACGTCGAAGGCCCGCAGCAGCGCCGCCCCGGTGGGCGTCACCAGCTCCCCCTCCCCCTCGCCGAAGCGCCAGCAGGCTCCCTCGAGCAGGGCGAGGGTCGCCGGCCCCGGAACGGGGATCTTCCCGTGCGCGGACCACGCCTCCCCCGATCCGCCGGGGAGCGCGGAGCAGAACGCCCTCGGGGCACCGAGGAACTCGAAGAGGAAACAGCCCGAGACCACGTCGACGATCGCGTCCACGGCGCCGACCTCGTGGAAATGCACCTTGTCCGGCGTGGTCCCGTGGACCCGCGCCTCCGCCTCCCCGAGCCGCTCGAAGCAGCGCGCCGCGCGGGAGACCGTCTCCCGCGGCAGGGAGGAGGACCGCAGCAGCGACAGGATCTCCGGGAGGTGGCGCGCCTTGCCCTTCCGGGACGAGACCCGGACGTGCACGCGGGTCCCCGCCACCCCGGCGGAGGTCCCCCGCTCCACGGCGAGCCGGTACCCCGCGAGCGGGAGCCCCTTGAGCGCCTTCCGGAGGTCCCTCTCCGCGCCGGTGAGGGAGAGGAGCGCCGCGGCGGTCATGTCCCCGGCGATCCCCGAGAAGCAGTCGAAGTAGAGGAGGGAGTTCACAGCCGGTTGATCACCGAGGAGAGCACGCCCGCCCCGAACCCGTTGTCGATGTTCACCACGGCGACCGTGGGGGCGCAGGAGTTCAGCATCCCGAGGAGGGCCGCCACGCCGCCGAAGCTCGCGCCGTACCCCACGCTCGTGGGGACCGCGATGACGGGCTTGTCCGTGAGCCCGCCCACCACCGAGGCGAGGGCCCCTTCCATCCCGGCCACCACCACGAGGACCCGCGCGGCGCGGAGCTTCTCCTGCTTCACGAGGAGCCTGTGGATCCCCGCCACCCCGACGTCGAAGAGGCGATCCACGCGGTTGCCGAGGAACTCCGCCGTGACCGCCGCCTCCTCCGCCACCGGGATGTCCGAAGTCCCCGCGGTGACGACGAGCACCGTCCCCTTCCCTGCGATCCGCGGCTCCCCGTCCCGGATCACGAGGCACCGCGCCGCCTCGTGCGCCACCGCTCCGCGCATCTTCCGGCGCACGGCCCGGAGCTTCTCCCCGTCGAGGCGCGTGACGAGGACCCCCGAGCCGGCGCGCCGCATCGATCGGGCGATGGCCACGATCTGCTCCGCGGTCTTCCCCTCGCCGAAGATGACCTCGGGGACGCCCTGGCGGACCGCCCTGTGGTGGTCGACGCGGGCCACGCCCACGTTCTCGTACGGCAGCGCGCGCAATCGCTCGAACGCCTCGTCCACAGGGACGGACCCCCTTGCAACGTCGGCGAGCAGCCGTTTCAGCCGGTCCGGCGTCAGAATCCCGCTCCTTCCCCGTCTCCCGCGGGGCTTTCCCCGAGGGGGACCTCCCCCGGCGCCCGGAAGACCCGGACCTCGAGGACGGCCCGCTCCGAGGACCTCTCCACGCGCAGCCGCGCCCCCGGGATGGGGAACTCCTCCCCCGGAGCGGGAATCCGCCCCGCGAGGGAGGTCAGGAACCCCCCGACCGTGGAATAGTCGCCCTCCGGCAGGCGCACGCCGAGCTCCTCCGAGAGGTGCGCAAGCTCCATCCGCCCGGGCACCAGGAACTCGTCGTCGGAGACCTTTTTATAGTATTCCATGCGCCGGTCGTATTCATCCTCGATCTCCCCCACCACCTCCTCCACCACGTCCTCCGCCGTGACGATGCCGGTGACGCCGCCGAACTCGTCCACCACCACGGCGAAGGAGGTGCGCCCTTCCCGGAAAGCCCGCAACAGCTCGTCGAGGGACATCAGCTCCGGGACGAAGAGGGCCTTCCGCAGCAGCGGGAGGACCGGCGCGTCCGGCGGAGACCCCACGGTGTCGAGGACGTGGAGAAAGCCGGTCACGTGGTCGATCCGTCCCCGGTACAGCGGATACCGGGAGAAGCCGCTCTGCGCCGCCAGGCGCGCCGCCTCGCGGCACGTCGCCTCCTCCGGGAGGGCCACCACCTGCGCGAGGGGGCGGAACACGTCCGCCACGCGGGTCTCCCCGAAATGGAACGCCCGGCGGACCATCACGCGTTCGTGGCTTTCCACGTCGGTGACCCCCCGGCCGACCTGGAGCAGCAACGAGAGCTCCTCCCGGGTCACCAGCGCCTGCACGGGGGCGACGCCTCCGAACGGCGAGGAGAGGAGGCGGGCGAGCCAGGACACCGCGGCGACCAGCGGGTAGAGGGCCGCCTGCGCGACCCGGACCAGCCGCGCCGCGCCCCCGACGAGCCGGTCCGCCCTCGGCCTCGAAAAGCTCTTGGGCACCACCTCGCCGAGGACGATGACCAGGGGGGTGACCACCCCGACGGCCACCCACTCGGCCCACGGCCCGAACCGGGGAAGGAGGCGCGACGTGACGATCACGGTGGAGAGCACCACGAGGATGTTCGTGGCCGTGAGGGTTGTGGCCAACACCCGGTCGGGCCGTTCCAGCAGGAGGAGGGCCAGCCGCGCGCCCCGCTCCCCGCGCCGGGACCGTTCGTGGAGGCGGTGACGGTCCGCGGAGACGAGGATCATCTCCGATCCGGTGAAGAGCCCCTCCAGGAGCAGACAGAGGGCGACCAGCGCGACGATGTCCACGGCCTACGCCTCCCCCCGCGGGACGGGCCGCACGTCGACCTCGACGATCCGGATCCCCTTCAGCCGCTCGACCGCGAAGGTGTGCCCCGCGAGCGTGAGGGAGTCGCCCCGGGCCGGCAGCCGGCCGAACTCGTGGAGGAGGAGCCCCGCCACCGTGTCCCACTCCTCGTCCGGAAGGGCCGTCCCGAACGCGTCGTTGAAGCGCCGGATCGCCGTCTTCCCGAGCACGCGGGAGGAGCCGTCCGGCCGGCGGACGATCTCCTTCTCCTCCCGGTCGTGCTCCTCCCGGATGTCGCCGAACAGCTCCTCCAGCACGTCCTCCAGCGTGACGATGCCGACCTGCTCCCCGAACTCGTCCACGACCAGGGCGATGTGCACCTTCCGCCGCTGGAACTCCCGCAGCAGGAGGGGAAGCTTCTTGGAGGCAGGAATGACGAAGGGGGGGCGCACGAACTCCCGCCACTCCGGGGCCTCCTCCCCGGATGCCATCGGGCGGAGGAGCTCCTTGAAGTGGAGGATCCCGACCACGTTCCGCCGCTCTCCCTCGTAGACCGGTATGCGCGACCGCCGGTACCGGCGGTACCGCTCGACCAGGTCGGCGTACGGGAGTTGCCGGGGCACCATGAACACGTCGGGGAGGGGAGTCATGATCTCCCCGGCGCGCTGGTCCGTCATCTCGAAGATGTTGTGGATGAGCTCCTTCTCGCCGGGGTCGAGGGTCCCGGTCTCCTCCCCCGCGTCCACCAGCGCCCGGAACTCCGCCTCGGAGATCATCTCGCGGCTCTCCGCGCGCCCGCGCTCCCCCAGGAGGAAGAGGATCCCCCCCGCGGCCTTCTCGAGGACGAAGCGGGCGGGCGCCACCACCCGGGCGAATGCGTTCAGCGGGCCGGACGCGAAGAGGGAGAACGACTTCGCCCGCGGCCAGACGAGGCATTTCGGGGTCACGTCGCCGAGGAGGAGGATCCCCAGCGTCCCGGCGGCCAGGGCCGCCGCCTCCCCGTACCCCGCGGGCAACCGCGGGAGGAGCAGCCCTGCCAGGACGGAGGAGATCGCCACGTTGACGATCTCGTTTCCGAGGAAGATCGTCGAGATGAGGCGGTTGGGGGTGGCGAGCATCCGCTCGATCCGGGCGGCCCGGCGGTCCCCCGCCTCCTTCAGCCGGAGCAGGTCCACGCGCCGCAAAGCGAACAGGGCCGTCTCCGTCGCCGAGAAGAAGGCGGAGAAGAGGAACAGGAACGGGAGGAGGAACGCTTTCACCGGAAGTGCTCGAACCCCGTCGGGAGCGCGCTCCCTTCGAGGACGGAACCATCGGTGCGCCGGACGCGGATCCCCGGCTCCTGCGTCACCTCGCCGATCGGGGTCGCCGCGGCCGGGAATGCCCGCGCCGCCCGCAGGAACCCGCCGCGGCGGCCCGGGCGGACCGCCATCAGCAGTTCGTAATCCTCGCCGCCGGCGAGGAACGCGGCCAGCGGGTCGACCCCCAGGACGCCGGCCGCCCTCCGGAAGGCGGGGGTCATGGGGAACGCCTCCTCCCGGAGGCTTGCGCCGAGGCCGTCGCGCTCGAGGAGGTGGCCGAGGTCGGGGAGTACCCCGTCGCTCAGGTCGATCATCGCCGCCACGGCGCCCGATCCCGCCGCGGCCATCCCCTCCCTCCACCGGGCATCCGGCCGGAGGTGCCGCCGCATCGCCTCCAGGCGCCACCCCGTCGCCTTCCTCGGGCGACCGCCCCGCAGGAGCCGCAAGCCCAGATGCGACCAGCCGGGCGCCCCGGTGACGAAGAGGGTGTCCCCGGGCCGCGCGCCGGCGCGGGTCGTCGGCCGGCCCCGCGCAAGAGCGCCGACCACGGTCAGGCAGAGGACGAGCCGCTCCCCGCGGCAGGTGTCCCCGCCCATCAGCCGCATGCCGGAGGAGGCCGCGGCGCGCGCCATCCCCCGGAAGATCCCGCCGACCGTCGCGGCGGGGGTGTCCCCCGGGGCGGCCAGCGCCGCGAGGTAGCAGAGCGGGGAGGCTCCCATCGCCGCGAGGTCGGAGAGGTTCGCGGAGAGCGCCCGCCACCCCACTTCCACGGGGCGGAAGTAGTCGAGGGAGAAATGCGTCCCCGACAGGAGCATGTCCGTGGAGAGGACCGCCCGGCCGCGGGGGACGCGGACGACGGCCGCGTCGTCCCCGATCGCGATCTCGCCGGGAAGCGGCGCGCCGCCGTACCGGCGGCGCAGGAGATCGATCAGGCCGAACTCCCCGAGGTCCCGCAGGAGGGGAGTCCCGCCTCCCCGGCGGCGCCTCCCGGGGCCGTCCGGGTCGTCCGCGTCGCCGCGGTTCACCGGCGACCCCCGGGCCTCGGGGCCTTCCGCTTCCCCGCGCGGAACGGGTCCCGGGTCAGCGCGATGGAGAGCACCTCGTCCATGTTCTTGACGAGGGAGAACCGCACCTGCCGCGCCTCGTGCCGCGGGATCTCCTCGAGGTCCTTCCGGTTCTGCTCCGGGGCGATCACGTGGTTGATCCCGGCCCGCAACGCCGCCAGCGACTTCTCCCGCACCCCCCCGATGGGAAGGACCCGGCCGCGCAACGTCACCTCCCCGGTCATCGCCACGTCCCGCCGCACCGGGATGCCCGTCAGGGAGGAGACCAGCGCGGTCGCGATCGTGATCCCGGCGGAGGGGCCGTCCTTGGGGATCCCCCCCGAGGGGACGTGGACGTGGACGTCGTACTGCGCGTGGAAGTCCTTCGGGAGCCCCAGCCGGGCCGCCCGGGAGCGGACATAGGTGATCGCGGCCTGGGCGCTCTCCTTCATCACGTCGCCCAGGTACCCCGTGATCGTCACGGCCCCCTTCCCCCTCACGAGGGACACCTCGACGAAGAGGATGTCGCCCCCCGTCGGCGTCCAGGCGAGCCCCGTCGCGACCCCGACCTCGTCCTTCTCCCCCTCCGTTTCCGGGATGTGCTTGGGGGCCCCGAGATACTTCGCGAGTTTCCCCGGGGTCACCGTGAAGGGCCCCTTCTCCCCTTCGGCGATCCGGCGGGCCACCTTCCGGCAGATCTGCCCGATCTCCCGCTCGAGGTTCCGCAGCCCCGCCTCCCGCGTGTACTGGTGGACGATCGCGAGGATCGCCTTGTCCCCCATCGACACCTGGCCCTTCCGGATCCCGTTCTCCTCCTGCTGCCGCGGCAGGAGGAACCTCTTCGCGATCGCGAGCTTGTCGACGTCGGTGTATCCCGACAGGGGGATGATCTCCATCCGGTCCTTCAGCGCGGGCGGAACCGGGTCGATCACGTTCGCCGTGGCGATGAAGAGGACCTTCGAGAGGTCGAAGGGGACGTTCAGGTAATTGTCGCTGAAGGCGAAATTCTGCTCCGGGTCGAGCACCTCCAGGAGCGCCGCGGAAGGGTCGCCCCGGAAGTCGGCCCCCACCTTGTCGATCTCGTCCAGCATGAAGACGGGGTTGCGCGTCCCCGCCTGCTTCATCCCCTGGATGATCCGCCCCGGGAGCGCCCCGACGTACGTCCGGCGGTGGCCGCGGATCTCCGCCTCGTCCCGGATGCCGCCCAGCGACATGCGGATGAACTTCCTCCCCATCGCGCGGGCGATCGACTTCCCCAGGGACGTCTTCCCCACGCCGGGGGGGCCCACGAAGCACAGGATCGGCCCCTTCATCCGGTCCTTCAGCTTGCGGACGGAGAGGTACTCGAGGATCCGCTCCTTGACCTTCTCGAGGTCGTGGTGGTCCTCGTCCAGGATCTTCCGGGCCTTCGCGATGAGGATGTTGTCCTTCGTCTCCTTCTTCCAGGGGAGCTCCACCATCCAGTCGAGGTAGGTGCGCACCACGGACGACTCGGCGGAGTCGGGGTGCATCCCCTCGAGGCGGCGGAGCTGCTTCTCCGCTTCCTTCTCCACCTCTTCGGGCATCCCGGCGCCCTTGACCTTCCCCCGGAGGTCGTCGATCTCCTCCGACTTCCCGTCGATGTCCCCCAGCTCCTGCTTGATGGCCTTCATCTGTTCCCGGAGGAAATATTCCCGCTGGCTCTTCGACATTTCCTCCTTGGCCTGGTTCTGGATCCGGGCCTGCATCTCGGCCAGCTGCAGCTCCCGCGAGAGGAGGTTGTTCACGAGGGTCAGGCGCGCGACCGGGTCCTCCTCCTCGAGCACCCCCTGCGCCTCCTCGATCTTCAGCCGCAGGTTGGAGGCCACGAGGTCCGCGAGGACCCCGGGGTTGTTGATGTTCTCCGTGACCATCAGGATCTCGACCGGCATGTTCTTGAGGGAGAGGATCTTCTCGATCTTCTCCCGGGAGGCGCGCATCAGCGCCTCTACCTCGAGGGTCCCCTCCTTCATCGGGGCCTCGACGATCCGGTCGATCCGGACCCGAACCGCGGGGCGCGCATCGATGAACTCGACGATCTTCCCCTTCATCACGCCCTGGATGAGGATCTTCAGCCGGCCGTCGGGAAGCTTCAGCATCCGCATGATCATCGCCACGGTGCCGGTCCGGTAGAGGTCGTCCGGCCCGGGGTCCTCCACCGAGGGATCCTTCTGGGTCGCGAGGAAGATGTGCCGGTCCTTCCCGAGCGCCTCGTCCACCGCGGCGATGGACCCTTCCCGCCCGACGAACAGCGGCAGGGTCATGTACGGGAAGATCACGATGTCGCGCACCGGGAGCAGCGGGAGGACCTGCGGGATCTCGGGTCCCCCCTCCTTCTCCTCCACGGCGGGGGATTCCCCCTTCGGGGGGGCGCCCGCGGAACCCTCTGCCGTGCCGGCGCCGCCCACCGCCTCCGCCGCGGGCTCCCCGGTCCCCTCGCGTTCCCCGTCCGGACCTCTCTTCGCCGTCTCGTCCGCCATGTCGCCGCCTTTCCGCTCCTCTTCGCCCATCGCCGCCCTACCCCTGCGTCACGTCGACGCGACGCTCCCGCCCGCGCCGCTCCCGGACCTTCGGGATTACGACCTCGAGGATGCCGTCCCGCATCCGGGCGGAGACCTGGGAGAGATTCACCGCCCCCACCACCTCGAAGACCCGCCGGAACTTCCCGAAGATCCGCTCGAGGCAAAGGTAGCTGGCCTCCCCCGGGGGGAAGTCCGGCGCCTTCTCCCCCGACACCTCGACGCAGTCCCCGCGCACCCACACCTGTACGGTCGCGGGAGGCACCCCCGGCAGTTCCAGCCGGATCCGGACCGTGTCGTCCGCCTCCGCCACGTCGGAGAGGGGCTTGAAACTGGTGTCTTCCGAGAGGTCGAGCAGCGTCACGCGTCCGGGAAGCCCCGGCCTCGTGGCGTCCGGATTCTCCGAACGTCCGGCGTGGGAGCGCCCGTGCCGGCGGGTCACGCCAGCCTCTCCTTTTTCAGGAAGGCGCGCAGCCCGGGGCCGATCTCCGGGTCCTTCAGGGAGAAGGCGACGTTCGCCATCTGGAACCCGAGCTTGGTCCCGGCGTCGTACCGGACCCCCTCGAACTCGTACCCGAGGATCCGCTCCGTGCCGAGGAGGGAGCGGATGGCGTCCGTCAGCTGGATCTCCCCGCCCGCTCCGGGCTTCGTCGCGAGGAGGGCCGGGAAGATCGACGGCGGGAGAATGTAGCGGCCGATGATCGCCAGGTCCGACGGAGCCTTGTCCGGCTTCGGCTTCTCCACCATGTCCTCCACCTCGTACACCCGCTCCGCGATCCGTCTCCCGCGGATGATCCCGTAGCGGGACACCGCCTCCCGCGGCACTTTCTGGATCGCGAGGACCGCCCCCGCGCTGTGCTTTTCGTACGCCGCGATCATCTGCTTCAGGACCGGCACCTCGGCGTCGATCACGTCGTCGGACAGGATGACCGCGAACGGCTCCTGCCCCACCATGGCCATCGCCCGCAGGACGGCGTGCCCCAGCCCCAGGGGGAGGTTCTGCCGGACGTAGAAGAAATCCGCCCCGTCGGTGACGCGCTGCACGATGGAAAGGAGGGTGCCGTCCGCCTTCTTCCGAAGCGTCGCCTCCAGCTCGAAGGAGACGTCGAAGTGGTCCTCGATGGCGTTCTTGCCGCGGCCGGTCACGATGATCATGTCCTGGACGCCGGCGGCCTTGGCCTCCTCGACCCCGTGCTGGATGAGCGGCTTGTCCACCAGCGGGAGCATCTCCTTGGGGGACGATTTGGTGGCGGGGAGGAACCGCGTCCCGAACCCCGCCGCGGGGAACACCGCCTTGCGGATCATGCCTCGCCTCCTCGCCTTCCGGAATCGCCGGTCCCGCGGAAACGGCGGAAGAACGCCGCGACCTCGGCCCGGTCGCGCGTCCACTTCATGGGGGGGAGGTTCTCCCGGAACAGCCCGCCGTACCCCCGGGTCGCCACGCGCGAATCGAGCAGCGCCACCACCCCGTAGTCGTCCCCCCGCCGCAGCAGCCTTCCCACCCCCTGGCGAAGCGCCAGCACCGCCTCCGGGAGCTGGTACGCGTCGAACGGGTCCTCCCCCCTCTCCCGCAGCGCCCGGATCCGGGCGGACGTCACCGGGTCCGACGGCGAGGCGAAGGGAAGCTTGTCGATCACGACGCACCGGAGCGACGCGCCCGGAACGTCGACCCCCTCCCAGAAGGTCCCCGTCCCGATCAGGACCGTGTCCTCCCCCTCCCGGAACTCCCGCAGCAGCTGGTTCCTCGGGGCGTCCCCCTGGACGTACAGCGTGTAGGGAAGCCGTCCCCGCAACGCCTCCGTGAGGGCCGTAAGGGTGCGGTAGCTCGTGCAGAGGACCAGCGCCCCGCCGCCGGAACAGTCGAGAATTTCCCGGGTTTCCCCCGCGGCAACGGAGGGAAACGCCGGGTCCGACGGGTCGGGGAGCCCCCGCGGCACGTAGAACAGCGCCCGCCCCTCGAAGTCGAATTCATTATCCACGATGAGTTCCCGGGCATCAACCTGCGCAAGCCCCACGCGGTCGCGGAAGTATCGCAGGTTCCCCGAAACCGAAAGGGTGGCCGAGGTGAGGAGGAAGGGAACCGGCTCCTCCCAGAGTGAGCCGGACAGGAGGGGGGAGATCTCCACGGGCGTCCGGTGGAGGGAGATCGACCCGCCGCGCCGCTCCGCCCACGCGACCGCCGTGGCGGAGTCCGTCGAAAGGACGGCGCCGAGATCCTCCCGGAAGGAGCGGACCCTCTTCAGGAGCGCGTCCCGGTCGGCGGCGGGGTCGGACGGGACGGGGACGCCGTCGGACAGGGACAGGGCGAGCTCATCCGATGCGCGGGCCAGTGCGCCGGCCTTCTCCCCGAAGACGGAGCCGTCCCCGCGTTCCGGAAGGGGGAAGCGGCTGTCCCCGTCCCCCGCCGCGTCGAAAGCGGACTCCGCCGCGACGCGGAACCGCTCGACGAGCGGGAGGAGGCCGCTCCAGTCGCCCCCCGCCCTCCCGACGGCGCGTTTCACGTCCCGGGCGAGCTCCCGTGCGCGCCCGAGGGAAACGGTCACCCCGAAGAAGAGGGAGGCCGTCTCCTCGATCCCGTGCGCCTCGTCGAACACCACGGCGTCCGCACGGGGGAGCACCTCGCCGTGACGCCACCGCCCCTCGTCGTCCCCGGGCCGGACGGCCCCCGGCCGCAGGCGAAGCGCGAGATCTGCGAAGAACAGGTGGTGGTTCACCACCACGACGTCCGCCTCCGCCGCGCGCCGCCGCGCCTCCATCAGGTGGCACCGGTCCGTCTCTCCGCACCCGGAAGGCTCGCACATCTCGCTGCGGGCGTTGACCTCGCCCCAGACCCGGGCATCCTCCGGAACGCCGGAGGCCTCCGACACGTCCCCCGTGCGGGTGGTCTCCGCGAACCGCTGCATCGCGGCGAAATACGACGCCTCGCGGGCGAATTCGAACATCGGCTCCTGCAGGAACCGGCGCCACCGCCGGAGGCAGAGGTAGTTGGCGCGCCCCTTCAGGACGGCGCACGAGAACGGGTACTGGATGGCGTCCCGAACCAGGGGGATGTCGTTCTCGGCGAGCTGCTGCTGCAGCGTGCGGGTTCCGGTGGAGACCACCGTCTTCCGCCCCGACAGGACCGCCGGGACGAGGTACGCCAGCGTCTTCCCGATCCCGGTCGCCGCCTCGGCCACCAGGATCCGGGACCCCTCGAGCGCGTCGGCCCACGCCAGCGCCATGCGGAGCTGTCCGGGGCGCGGCTCGTACCCCTTCATCGCCCCGGACAGGGGGCCGCCGGGGGAAAGGGCCAGCCCGACCTTCCGGGCGAGGTCGCCGCGCACGCCGCTCCCCTTACGGTTCGGGGACCGGGACGAAATTCCCCAGCTCGACCTTGAGGAGGGAGACCTTGCGACGGACCTCCCCGGACGGGGTGAACAGGAACGTCCCCGTGACGCCGCCGAAATTCTTCAGTCGCGCGATCCGCTCCCGCATCGCCTCCGCCGGGGAGCGGCCGGCGCCGTTCTGGAAGGGGAGGGCCTCGAGCAGGAGGAGGGCTCCGTCATACCCCATGGCCTCGAACCGGGTGGGGGCGAACCGCATCGCCTCCTGGAACTCCTTCCGGAACCGCTCTCCCTGGGAGCCGGGGATCGCGTCGGAATAGTCCACGGAGAAGACGGCCCCCGCGACGGCGGGGCCCGCCTTCCTCAGGAGCTCCTGGTCGTTCCAGCCGGAAAACCCCGCCAGCGGCAGGTAGATGTTGTAATAGCGGAGCTGCGACGCGAGGAGGAAGACCCGGTCCCACCGGTCGGCGATGACGATCCCGCTCTGCCGGAGCTTCATCGCCTTCCCCTTCTCCTTCGAGCGGGATTGCTCCTGGAAGGTCCCGCCGCCCACCGCCTTCCGGATGACCTCCGTGAAGTCCTTCGATTCGGGAGGATAGGACACGGTCTTCGACACCCGGACGCCGCTCTCCTTCGCCGTAGCGGCCACGGCTTCCGCGAACCCCCTCCCGTACCCGTTTTCGGGGTGGAACAGGAGCAGGTCGGTGATTCCCTCCCGGGAAAGGTGCGACAGCACCGCGCCCGCCTCCTGCGCCGGAGAGAGGCCGAAGCCGTACAGGAACGGCTTCGAAAGGATCGATTTCTGCCCGAGGTACAGGGCGGGGGGCGATTTGGAGGTGAACGCCGTTGCCACGGAGTTTCCCTCCTCCCCCGTGACGGGACCCAGCACGCCGATCACCGTCCGGTCGGCCACCGCGGCGGCGAACTCCTTCCGCGCCCTCTCTGGCTGGCCCGCGGTGTCCACCCACCGGATCACCGGGACGCCGGCCTCCGGCTCGCGGCGGCGGTACGGGGCCAGGGCCACTTCCGCCCCCGAGAGGACGGAAAAGCCGATGTCCGCCAGCTTTCCCGAAAGCGGCACGATCCCCACGATCTTGGGCCGCGGGGAGGCGATCTTCTCCGCCCGGAAGAGGCTCTCCGCCGCCTCCCGGGACCCCTTCCCGCCCGCCCGCGCCGCCCGGTCGAAGGCGTAGGCCGCCATGCCGGGGAACCCTTTCCGGGTGGCGACCCTTCCCATCGCGAGGAAGAGCAGCGACCGCACTTCGGGATCCTCCTCGGACTCTCCCGCCTCGCGGAGGGCGGAGAGGTCCGCCGTGCCGTCGATGAGCGCGTCCCGCTCGGAGGAGATCCGGGCCGCGTTCTGCGGCGCCGCGGCCGCGATGGCCCGGCGGTACAGCGCGAGGGCGCTCCCCACCTTGCCGGATTCCGCGTCCGACCGCGCCATCAGGGCGAGAAGGGCCGGGACGTCCGCGTCGACGAACTTCTGATCGAGCAGGTACCCCGCCATCTGGCGCGCCTCGTTCATCCAGTTCATCCGCTGGTAGATCCGCAGCTTCAGGTCCACCGCGGAGAGGGAGAGGTACCGCGCCCGGGAGAGGAGGACCGCCTTGTCCGCGGCCTCCAGCGCCTTGTCGAGCTCTCCCCGGGCCAGCAGGAGCTCCCCGACCCGCAGCCAGACGAACCCCTTGCGCTCCTCGTCCTGCGCCGTGTAGGCGAGATCGAGGAACCGGTTGAGCGCCTCCTCCCGGCGGCCCGCTGCGAAATCCGCCTCGGCCTGGAGGAGCGGGCCGATCGGGAACGTCCGGGCGCCTTTCAGGCCCGGCCGCGGAACGGGAACCTCGTCGGCCCCGGTGATCAGCGGCGGCGGAGCCTCCTGGGGGGCACCGGGAGCGGCGTGGGGGAAAACGGAGGCGACGAGCAGGGCGGCGGCGATGGCGCCCGCAAGGCGGCGTTTCAACCGAACATCTCCCGGACCTTCTCGAAGAAGCTGCGGGCGATGGGGCCTGGGGATTCCTCGGAGAGCTGCTGGTACTCCGCGAGGAGCTCGCGCTGCCGCTTGTTGAGCTTCTTCGGAACCTCGATCAGCGTGCGGATCACGAGGTTTCCGCGGCGGGAGGAATTCAGCTGGGCGACCCCCTCCCCCCGCATCACGAAATCATGGCCGGAGGGGGTGCCCGGAGGGATCGTGAGATGTTTCTTCCCGGAGAGGGTCGGGACCTCGATCGCGGCGCCCAGCGCGGCCTGCGGAAAGGTGATCGGCACCTCGCAGAACAGGTCCGGCCCGTTCCGGACGAAGAAGGGATGCTCCCGCACCGTGAGGACGACGTAGAGGTCGCCGGCGGAACCGCCCGCCGTGGCCCCCTCCCCCTCGCCCCGCAGCTTCAGCCGCGTGCCGCTGTCGACGCCGGGCGGTATCTTCACCTTGAGCGAACGGCTCTCCCGGACGCGTCCGGTCCCGGAGCACGCCCCGCATGGATCCTTGACGACCTGCCCGGATCCCCCGCACCTGCCGCACGTGCGCCGGATCGAGAAGAACCCCTGCTGGACCGTCACGTGCCCGCGCCCGTTGCAGGCGCCGCACCGCTCCGGCCGGGTCCCCTTCCGCGCCCCCGTACCGGAGCACTCCCCGCACGAACCGATCCGGGGGACGACGATCTCCTTCTCCGAACCGAAGACCGCCTCCTCGAAATCGACCGTCAGGTTGTAGCGCAGGTCGGAGCCCCGCTGCGAGCGCCCCCCCCCGCCGCCGCCGCCGAAGAAGCCGCCGAAGAAGTCGTTGATGATGTCCTCGACGCCGAATCCGGAGAAGTCGCCGAACCCGCCGAACCCCTGGCCCGCGGGGCCCGCGTGCCCGAACCGGTCGTACTGCGCCCGCCGGTCCGCGTCGGAGAGGACGGAGTACGCCTCGTTGGCCTCCTTGAACCGTTCCTCCGCCCCCTTGTCCCCGGGGTTGCGGTCGGGGTGGTACTGGAGGGCCAGCTGGCGGTACGCCTTCTTGATGTCGTCGGGGGAGGCGTCCCGGGAAACCCCCAGGACCTCGTAGTAGTCGCGCTTCTCCACGGCGTCAGCGCCCCGCGCCGGCCGGCGGGTCCCCCGCGCCGTCGTCCGGGGCCGCCGCGACCACGGTCACCTGGGCGGGCCGGAGCAGCCGCCCGTTCAGCAGGTATCCCTTTCGCGCCTCGGCGATCACCGTCCCCTCGGGCGCTCCCTTCCACGGGACCGTCGCGATCGCCTCGTGGAGCGCGGGGTCGAATCCCCGCCCTTCCGCGGACAGCTGCTCGAGCCCGAACCTCCGCAACTCGCCGAGGAACTGGTCGTACGTCATCCGGACGCCGGACAGCAGCGCCGAGGGATCGGCCCCCTGCTGGCCCATGGCCCGCTCGAGGTTGTCCAGGAACGGCAGGACGGCGCGAAGCAGCTGCTCGTTCCCGAAGGCGGCCTGGGCCTCCCGCTCCCGCGCGGCGCGCTTCCGGAAGTTGTCGAACTCCGCCGCGAGGTACGCCAGCCGGTTTTTCAGCTCGGTCGTCTCGTCCGGCCCGCCGCCCCCCTCCTCCGGCGCGGGTTCCGGTCCGCCCGCGGGGGCCGCCTCCTCCGGCAACAGATCCTTCTCCTTCTCCTCCATCCGCTCCTTCTCCTGTTTCCGTTGTGCGGGATTCGATCCGGCGGCCTACCGTTGCCCGAACATGGTGCTCAGAAGGCTCGCCGTGTACTCGACCAGCGGGATCACCCGGGAATAATCCATCCGCACGGGCCCGATCAGGCCGATGCTGCCGACGGTCGACGGGCCCTGCCGGTAGCCGGCGGCGACCACCGAGATATCCCGGAGTTCCTCCACCGGGTTCTCGGGACCGATGGACACCTGGATCGCCTGGCTGTCGATCGCGCGGTCGAGAAGGCGGAAAATCACGCTCTTCTCCTCGAAGGCCCGGAGGATGCGCTTCAGGCGGTGGACGTCCTCCAGGAACTCGGGCTGCTCGAGGATGTTGGCGCGCCCTTCCACGAACACCTCGCCGGGGGCGTTGTCGGCGAGCGCGCGGGCTCCCATCGTGAGGGCCCGGTGCATCAGCCGGTCGTACCGTGCCTTCTCCTGCCGGAGCTCGTGGAGGATCCGGGCCCGAAGCGCAGGCAGCGTCATCCCCTCCGCCAGCCCGTTCAGGAAGGCGTTGATCTTCTCCAGGTCCTCGGGCGTGAGATCCGGCTCTCCCTCGATCAGCCGGTGCTGGATCCAGCCGCCCCGCATCACCGCGACCAGGAGGATCCGGTCCACGGAGGCGCGCATCAGGCTCAGCGAGCGCAGGACCTGCTGGTCGGGGCGGGAGAATACCACGACGCTCGCCTGCCGGGCCAGGTCCGAAAGGAGACGGCTCACCTGGCGCACCACCTCGTCCGCGGGAGTGCCCCCCTCCTCCGCCGCGCGGCTCAGCCGGTCGGTCTCGCTGCGCTCCAGCGACTGTCTCGCGAGGAGGTGGTCGATGTAGTACCGGAACCCCGCCTCCGTGGGGACGCGCCCCGCGGAGGTGTGGGGCTGGGCGAGGAAACCCGCCTCCTCGAGGTCCGCCATGATGTTCCGGATCGTGGCCGGGGAGAGGGCCTGCCCCATCTTCTTCGAGATGGTCCTCGACCCTACCGGTTCCGCCGTGGCGATGTAGTCCTCGACGATGTACCGGAAGACCTGGGTCGCGCGTTCGTCCAGCCCGGCACCCATTTCATCTTCCCCTTCCACTATTTAGCACTCCCGACAAGAGAGTGCTAAGCTACAATCTACCAACTCCGGAGCCGCGGTGTCAAGTACGGCGGGGCTTTCCGGCCCGCCCGCCCCGGTCTGAACCGTACCCGATACGATAACAGACCGCGCGGCCCGGGGAGAACCGTTCCTTCCGCTTGACGCGTCCAAGCCTGGGCGACTATCTTCGTCCGGGTACCCTGTCGCCGGACCGGCCCGGCGCGAAACGGAAGGGAACGCATGAATTTCGTCTATCTCTCTCCCCACTTCCCCCCGAACTACTACCGGTTCTGCGTCGGCCTCCGGGAGGAGGGGGTGAACGTCCTGGGACTGGCCGATGCGCCGTACGACTCCCTGCGCCCCGAGCTGCGCGCGGCGCTGACGGAGTATTACCGGGTGGACGACATGCACCGGTACGACCAGCTGGTGCGCGCCCTCGGGCACTTCACCCACCTCCACGGGAAGCTCGACCGGCTCGACTCGCACAATGAGTACTGGCTCGAGACGGAGGCGCGGCTGCGGACGGACTTCAATCTTTACGGCATCCGGGAGGACCGGATCGCGAGGGTGAAGCGGAAGTCCGCGATGAAGGAGGTGTACCGATCCGCCGGGGTGCGCGTGGCGCGAGGCGGCGTGGTCCTGACGCTTCCGGAGGCGCGCCGGCTGATCGCGGAGACGGGGTACCCGGTGGTCGCCAAGCCCGACGTGGGCGTGGGGGCAATGGCGACGTACCGGATCGGGACCGACGATGAGCTCGTCCGCTTCTTCGACGAGAAGCCGCCGGTGGACTACATCGTGGAGGAGTTCATCCACGGGCAGATCTTTTCCTTCGACGGGCTGGCCGACCGGGACGGGAATCTCGTCTTCCACACCGCCCACGCGTACAGCCAGGGGATCATGGAGACGGTGAACGAGGACAACCACGTCTTCTACTACTCCCTCCGCGAGATCCCCCGGGACCTGGAGGAGGCGGGGCGGCGCACGGCGCTGGCCTTCGACGTGCGGGAGCGGTTCTTCCACTTCGAGTTCTTCCGCGACGACCGGGACGGCGGGATCACGGCCCTCGAGGTCAACATGCGGCCACCCGGGGGCCTGACCACCGACATGTTCAACTACGCAAACGACATCGACGTCTACCGCGGGTGGGCGCAGGTCGTGGCGCGCAACGAGTTCCGCCAGTCCTGGTCCCGCCCGTACCACTGCGGCTACGTCGGGAGGAAGCGGAGCAAGCGGTATGCGCACCCCCACGAGGAGGTCCTCCGCGCGTTCGGGAGACTCATCCCGCACCACGAGGAGATGAACTCCATCTTCCGACAGGCGATCGGCGACTACGGCTACCTCGTCCGCTCGAAGGACGTCGGGGAGATCCTCGCCGCCGTCCGCTACATCCACGAGACCGCGTGACGCCGCGGGGGGGGGATTCCCGATGAACGTCGAGTACCACCGCTGGTGGAGCCGGTCCCTCGGGCAGGACATGGAGCTGAAGGTGTACGGCCACGCGGGGAAACCGGTGGTGGTGTTCCCCTGCCAGGGGGGACGCTTCTTCGAGTACGAGGATTTCGGGATGGTGGAGGCGTGCCGTTCCTTCGTCGAGGGGGGGGCGGTGACGCTCATCACGGTGGACGGGGTGGACGGCCAGTCGTGGACGAACCGGGGAGCGCACCCCGCGGATCGCGCGCGGCGGCACAACGACTACGACCGGTACATCGTGGAGGAGGTGGCGCCGTTCGTCCGGACGTTGCGGCCGCAGGCCTCCGGGGCCCTCGCCACGGGGTGCAGCATGGGGGCGTACCACTCCGCGAACTTCTTCTTTCGCCACCCCGACGTCTTCGATGCCGTGATTGCCCTTTCCGGGGTGTACAAGCTCACCGACTTCGTCGGCGACTACGTGGACGACAACGTCTACTTCAACTCCCCCCTCCTGTACCTGCCGGGGTTGTCCGACCCGTGGTACCTCGACAGGTACCGGAGGAGCCAGATCGTGGTGTGCGTGGGACAGGGGGCCTGGGAGGACCAGATGCTGGCGGACACCCGTGCGCTGCAGGGGATCCTTGCCTCGAAGGATATCCCCGCGTGGATCGACTTCTGGGGGCACGACGTCAACCACGACTGGCCGTGGTGGCGGCGCCAGATGCCGTACTTCCTGGGAAACCTGAAACTCTAGCACCCGCTCTCCCGCCGCGTTTTCCGGGGTGGAACCGCTCGCGCCTTTCCCCCCGGTAGCCAGACCGGAATCCCCGGAATGTGTACTCCCGCGGAAACGGCCGTCCCTTCGCGGCCATCTTATTAATGAAAAACAGGAAATCCTCGCGAACGGGCGCTCTCCGTTGGGGGGGGCGGACATCGGGTCCGGACGGGAAGCCGAATGAGATTGTCGCGGAAACTCACCCTGGGATTCGTAGCCGTGGCCTCGCTGGTGGCAGTTGCGGGTATCTTCGGCCTGGCGGTGAGCCGGCAGATCGTCGGCCAGTTCGAGGGGGGGGAAACGCATTACCGCTCCACCGTGGCCAACGCGACGGCGGCGAGCCGCTACGCCAAGGACGCGCAGAGCGCGCTCGTCGTCTACCTGATGTTGCACGACCCGAGGGACAGGGAAAATCACCTGCGGGGGATGTCCCGGCTCGTGGAAACCGTGGCCCTGCTCGACGGACAGGTGAAAATCCCGAAAGCCCGCCGGATCGTCGAGCAGATGAAGGGCAGACTTTCGGTGTTCCAGGCCCAATGTACCGACCTGCTGGAGCGATACGACCGGGAGAGCGCCCGGGGCGGATTCCTCCCCCGGAACCACGCGCTCCTTTTCCGGGAGATGAACCGCATCGGCTCCTCTATCCGGCAGGACGGGGTGGACCTCGCTGCCGTCGAGACGGACTTCCTGAACAAGCAGACGGCTATCACGGCCGCCACGCAAGTCAGCAGCTACGCGAAACGGGCGGAGGGGCACATGATGGTGTACCTGGCCCTGCAGAACCCGGTGGAAAGGGAGGTGTTCGGGAAACGGATTGCCGCCCTGAAGGAACAGGTGGCCGTCCTGGAGGAGCGGGTGGAGGACGAGGAAGGGAAGGCGATCCTTTCGGACATCCGCGGCGGTACCGAACGGCTCCTCCAGGCCGGCAACGGCCTGCTGGCGTTCCTCGACGGGGACGCCAGCCCGAACGGGAGGTTCAACCCGAAAGATCAACAGGACCGGATCCGGGAGGTCCACCAGGCCGCCTCGGAGGTGCAGGACGCCGGGGGCCGGCTGGCGGACCACAGCACCCGCCTCGAGAGGGAGAGCAAGGACCGGGCGGTCCGGCAGGCCCATTCCGTCGCGTACAGCATCCTCCTGGTCGCGGGGATCACCATGCTCCTGGCGGTGGCCTTCGGGTATTTCTTCTCCCGGCGCATAGCGGACCCGCTGAAACGGCTCGGCGAGGCGGCGGCCCGGATCGGGAAGGGAGACCTGGACACGCAGATCGACCGGGGGGGGGACAACGAGATCGGCGACATGGCCCGGAGCATCCACCGGATGGCGGCCGACCTGAAGACCACGATGGTCTCCCGGGACCACATCGAAAACGTCCTCCAGTCGATGAACGACTGCCTCGCCGTGGTCGACCTCCACTGGAGGGTCCGCACCGTGAACCGCGCCCTCTGCGAGATGCTCGGATACGAACCGGAAGATCTCCAGGGGAGTCCCGCCGCCCGGCTCTTCGGGGAGGACACCGAGATCCTGGATTCGGCGAGGAAGGATCTGCTGGAGATCGGTTATTTCCGCAACGTGGAAAAAACCTGCCACACGAAGGACGGACGGGAAATTGCCGTGCTGCTTTCCGGGTCGCTGATGCGCGACCCCGCCGGCCAACCGCAGGCCATGGTGTTCGTCGCGAAGGACATCCGCGACCGGAAACGGGCCGAGGAGGAGTTGCGCCTCTCCGAGGAACGGTTCCGGCAGCTGTTCGAGCAGACCGACGAGCCGCTCCTGCTCTTCCCGGAGGGAACCAGCGGGATCGCCGACGCAAACCCCGCCGCGGTCGACCTGTACGGGTACTCGCGGGACGAGCTCGTCGCCGGCGGACCGTCACTGTTCGTGCCCCCGGAGCACCGGGAGGAATTCTCGTCGGCGATCCGGGGGATCGGCCCGGGACGCGGCATTTCCATCGAGAAGTCCACGCACGTGCGGCGGGGGGGGGAGAGACGGTTCGTCTCGATCAAGGGGAAATCGATCCTCCTGCGGAGCGGAAGGATCGTCTACTGCACAGTCCGGGACATCACGGTGCGGATCCGGATGGAGGAGGAGGCGAGGCGCCAGCAGGCGTGGCTGATCCACGCAAACAGGATGGCGTCCCTGGGGGCCGTCGTTTCGGGAGTGGCACACGAGGTCAACAACCCGAACAACGCGATCATGTTCAACACCCCAATCGTCCTCTCGGCGTGGCGGGACGTGGCGGACGTCCTGGAGAGACAATACCGGGAACAGGGCGACTTCCCGGTGGGGGGGATGCCGTACTCCGAGATGCGGGAGGCGGTCCCCCGGATGATCCGGGGGATCTCCGAGGCCTCGTCGCGGATCCGGTACATCGTCGCGACCCTGAAGGATTACGCCCGTCGGAAGGATGCCGGGCCGGCCGAACGGTTCCAAGTCAACGACGTCGTCCGGGCAACCGTCGAAATCCTGAACCACGAGATCCTCAAGGGGACCCGCGACTTCCGGGTGACATACGGCGAGGGATTGCCGCCCGTGGAGGGGACCGCCGCGGAGCTGGAGCAGGTGGTCATGAACCTGATCCAGAACGCGCTCCAGGCCCTCCCCGACCCCCGCATGGGGATCCGGGTCTCCACGGCGTTCCGGGAGGAGACGGGCCACGTGGTCATCGCCGTGACGGACGAGGGGAGCGGCATGGCCCCGGAGATCCTGGGCCGGATCACGGAGCCGTTCTTCTCCACGAAGCGCGATTCGGGCGGGCTGGGGCTGGGGCTGTCGATCTCCCATGCCATCATGGAGAAACACGGGGGGACGTTGACGTTCCGGTCCGACGTGGGACGCGGCACGGAAGCGTGCGCCGCGCTGCCGGCCGCGAAACCTCGGGCTACTTCCTTTCCCGAGGCAGTTTCGCTTTGAGGGCCTCCCCGAGGGAGCCCAGGGAAGGGCTTTCCGCGGGTGCGGAGAGATATTTACGGTAATCGTCCTCCGCCTCGCCGGGAGAATCCGCGGCGCCCGCCGCGGCGAGGGAGAGGGACACCCGCCGCTTCTCCCGGTCCACGGACTCCACCCGGACCTCCAGTTCCTGCCCCGCCCGCACCGCCTCGGAGGGGTGTTTCAACCGCTTCCCGCCCCCCAGCCTCGAGACGTGCAGCAGCCCGTCGATCCCGCCGCCGAGCGAGACGAACGCGCCGAAGGCGGTCAGGCGCGACACCGTCCCGACGTGGCGCGACCCGGCGGGGAACCGCTCCGCGGCGGCTTCCCACGGGTCGGCGAGCGTCTTCTTCAGGCTGAAGGAGAAGCGCTGGTTGGCCCAGTCGAGGCGGGTGATCGCCACCTCGACCACCTGGCCCGGGGAGAGGAGTTCGCGCAGGTCCGCCACCCTCTCCCAGCCGATCTCCGACACGGGCAGCAGCCCCTCGATCGGGCCGATGTTCACGAAGGCGCCGAAATCCCGCACGGAGGTGACCGTCCCCTTGACCACCATCCCTTCCGCGAGAGTGCCTCTCAGCGCCTCCCGCTTCCGCTCCTCTTCCTCTTCCAGAATCACGCGCCGCGAAACGACGATGTTCCTTCCCTTTTCGTCGAACCGGGTGATCCGGAACGGCTCGCGCTTCCCGATCTGTTCCCCGGCATCCTTTGCCCGGGGCAACGCCATCTGGGAGTGGGGGCAGAACGCCCTGGAGCCGCCGGCGAGGCGCACCTCGTACCCCCCCTTGACCTCCTTCACCACCAGCCCGTCCACGGGGATGCCGGAACGCCACGCCTCCTCGAGCTGTGCCGCCCCGGCCGCGCCCCCCGCCACGCGGGTGGTGAAGAGCATCTCGCTCCCTTCCGCGGAGACGAAGTAGGCCGGAAGGGTGTCCCCCTCGCGGACGCGGAGTTTCCCCTCCTCGTCCATCAGTTCCTTTGCCGCGACGACCCCCTCCCCCTTCCTCCCCAGGTCGAGGAAGACCCAGTCGGGGGTCACCTTGATGACCGGCGCCGAGATTTTCTGCCCCGGCTCGTACCGGGACGGCGCGACGAAGCTCTGTTCGAAGAGATCCGCGAAGCTCTCTTCCCCGTCGTTCCCCTTCCTGTTCCCGTCTTCCGGCTCCATGCGTCCCTTCCCTTGGAGATTCTTCCCGTGTCTACCCGAGGAGTTTCGCCAGGCGGTCGCGCTGGCGCCCGATCCGCTCCTGCCCCTCCTCGAGGGCGGAGAGCACCGCATCCCGCGACTCCTTCGCCAGGTCCTTCCCCTTGTCCAGCAGTTCCTCCGCCTTCTCCTCCACGGCCTCCGCCATGTCGACGACGCTCTCGGCGACCTCTCCCGCCAATCCCTCGACTTTCCGGCGCGCCTTGCGGGCGTACCGGGAGATGTCCCGCCGCGTTTCCTTCCCCGACTGCGGGGCGACCAGCAGGGCCACGCCGGCCCCCAGGATCGCCCCCGCCAGCACCAGCAGCGCCCCCGTCATCACCTTGTTGTCGCTCTCGTCCATGGGCCACCTCCGGCGTATTGTCCGGCATCACGTCCGGTTACCAGTGTACCGCTTCCCCCGCCCGGGAAACAGCGCCGGGTGGGACGGCATCCCATTTTGCGATTCCACGGAAAGGAAGGCCACCCGATGAAAGCCATCGTCATCCGCGAGTTCGGCCCCCCGGAGGTCATGCGACTTGAGGAGGTTCCCGCCCCTTCCCCGGGCCCCGGGCAACTGCTGGTGCGCATCCGGGCCGCCGGGGTGAATCCCGTAGAAACATACATCCGTTCCGGAACTTATACCCGAACGCCATCCCTGCCCTACACGCCCGGCTCCGATGCCGCCGGGGTGGTGGAAAAGACGGGGGACGGGGTGCGCTCCTTCGCCTCCGGGGACCGGGTTTACACATCCGGGACGGTGACGGGGGCGTACGCCGAACTGGCGGTGTGCGACGCCTCCCGGGTCCACCCGCTTCCGGAGAACGTGACTTTCGCGCAGGGAGCCGCGGTCGGAATACCGTACGCCACCGCCTGGCGGGCGCTGTTCCAGAAGGCGAAGGCCCTCCCCGGCGAGACGGTGCTCGTCCACGGGGCGAGCGGCGGGGTGGGCGTCGCCGCGGTGCAGATCGCCCGGGCCGCCGGGTTGCACGTGATCGGGACGGCGGGCACCGCGGAGGGGATCGAGCTCGCGCTTCGGGAAGGCGCCCACCACGCCTTCGACCACCGCGCCACCGGCTACCTCGAAAGGGCGGTCGCCCTCACGGGGGGACGCGGGTTCGACGCGATCCTCGAGATGCTCGCCAACGTGAATCTCCCCAGGGACCTCAAGGCCCTCGCGATGGGCGGCCGGGTCGTGGTGATCGGGAGCCGGGGAACCGCGGAGATCGATCCCCGGGACACGATGGGGAGGGACGCGTCCATCGTCGGGATGTCGCTGTTCAACCTGCCGGACGCCGACCGGTTCACCGTCCACGCCGCCCTCGTCGCGGGGCTCGGGAACGGCACGCTGCGGCCCGTGGTCGGGCGCGAGATGCCGCTCGCGTCGGCGGCGGAGAGCCACGCCGCCGTGATGGCGCCCGGGGCGAAGGGGAAGATCGTCCTGGTGCCGTGAGAAAAAGAGGGGCGGGCCTTCGGGCCCGCCCCGGCAGGAAATCCGACTGCGAATCCGGTAAGACTAGAAATTGTACCGCAGCGTCAGCATGACGTTGTGGCTGCTGTATTCCCCGTCGATCTTTTGGCCGCCGGTACCGATGACCTCGAACGAGGGATCGGTCGTCGCGAAATACCGGTAATCCAAGGCCATGGTGAACTCCTTGCTGACGTCGAACGCGATACCAGCGATGAACTGGTAGGCGAAGACAAAGTCGTCGTCATCGATGACTTTTTGTCCCCCCACGGTCGGATCTTCCAAATTTTCGGACACCGATGCCCCACCAATACCGGCACCGAGATACGGATAGACCTTCGGGGAAACCATGCGGAAGTCGTAATAGCCGTTCACCATCAGAGCCCAAGCAGTAGTCTCTCCACCGGCAGGAGCTGAAAGGCCAAAGGCGCTGACTTCCTTGTTGTCGTTCGACCGCCAGGAGAACTCCCCCTCCAGTCGATAGGTACCGAAATTGTACCCGCCGACCGCACCAATGGAATAACCTGTATCGGTACTGAGTTCTCCGCTTCCGCCGGGTCCACTGATTTTCAAATCCGGGAGCCACACGGCACCCCCCTCGAGCCCTACGTACCCCCCTGCCGCAAAGGCCGGCGCCGCGACGAGGAAAAGAACCGTGGAAACCATGACGGCCAGGATCCCTCTCTTCATGAGACACCTCCCATGCATGTATTTCGCTCAACCGCGATGATGCATATTGCATACTGTATATAATCAAATGAATTGAAGTCAATGAATATTCAAAAAGGTTGCGGTTCGCTCAGAACTCCCCGTCGAGGCGGGTCAGGCCCTTGTGCAGGGCGTCGGCGCGCGCCTCGCCCCACTCCGTCGGGGAAATCCGGCGTCAACAGGGCCCACGGAAAGGAACGGGCCCTTGCCCGATTTCAAGAACCTTCCCCGGCTACCCCGTTCCTGATCGCCATTCCGCATGTCTTGCGTGGTTCGCACCCACGGGGCGTCGGGGACGGCGGGGGTCAGACCTCCCCGTCGAGACGGGTCAGTCCCCTGCCTCTTGCGTAGTCGCGGGCATCTCCCCACTCCTTCGAGGAGATGCGGCGCGCGATCTCAGGGAACTCCGGCGCCCGGCCGCACGGTCGGTACTGGTCCATCAGGTTGAGGTACGTGTCCGTCCCGATCTCCCCGGCCAGGAAATCGACGACGTCCCGTGTGGTGGACGCGTCCCCCGGCATGACGAGGTGCCGGACGAGCAGTCCCCGGAGCGCGATCCCG
>DASWBR010000204.1:0-3844 GCA_036390495.1 Candidatus Deferrimicrobiaceae bacterium
CAGCGGAACCGTGGTCCGGCGCGAAGGCGCGGGAGCTCGCGGGGCTGCTCACGCAAGCCCTGGACCTCGCCCGGCGGCACGTCGAAGGCGCGGGAGCGACGGACACCGTCGCGGGCGGTCCAGTGCCCCGCATGGTCCACGTGGTGCGGGAGCTGGAGCGACCTTCCGGGAAGTTCATCGACGGAAACGACGGCGTGCACTGGGTGTTCGAAAGGGGATTCGTCGAGCGGTTCCTAGCGGGGACCGCTTCCGGGATTTCCGCGGAGACGGTCGCTGCGCTCCTCGCGTGCCGGTTCCTGCGCGACGCGGCGTTCCCGGACGAGAAGCTCTCCATCGAGCGGCAATTCTCCGCCGCGGTAAAGGGAACCCTCGAGGGATACCGTTTCTACCAGGGCCTCCCGGCGGAGATGCGCCGGGGAATGGCGGAGTTCTACGAGCGGCATCCCCCCGCCGACCCGCTCTTCCGGCTCTTCGCCACCCTCGAGAAGGAAGGGAACCCGGCGCGGGCGAGCCACCTGATCCGGAGCGTCACGGCGCGGACACACTCCTACCGGCACGTGCAGTATCCCGACACGTCGCTCGCGGGGAAAGTGATCGTCATCACCGGGGGGGGCACGGGGATGGGGAGGTCCCTCGCCCTGGAAGCCGCCCGCCGCGGGGGGAACGTGGTCATCACCGGGCGGCGCCCCGCCCCGCTCCTCGCGACCCGGGCCGACATGGACGACCTGATCCGGCACCTCGGCCTCACCAACCAGACGCTCGCCGTCCAGGGGGACGTGTCGGACCCGAAGTACGTCGGGGAGATGTTCGAGCAGATCGAGCGGGAATTCGGGCGGATCGACATCCTCTACAACAACGCCGGCGTCTCCGGGCCGGTCGTCTTCGGATCGGTCTACGAGGAAGGCCACTTCGACGAGTACCGGGAGGCGGTCAACATCCACCTCACCGGTTCCTGGATGGCCTCCCTCGAGGCGGCGAGGGTCATGGAGTCCCAACCGGGGGGCGGGACGATCGTGATGGTGGGAACCTTCTACAGCGAGAGCGTCCACCGCCACGTCCTGCACGCCTACCCCGGCCGCCTCCCCTACACATCCGCCCAGTCCGCGAAACTTGCATTGGGGGATTACCTTGCGTGGGCCCTCGCGGGGAAACATGTCACCGTCCTCTCGCTGAACCCGTCCGCCGTCTCCACGGAGCGGTTGCAGAGGGGGACGGGGGTGTTCGACAAGGGGTCCCGCGCCCGCGCCCGAATCGGGCGCACCGTGCCCCCCGAAGCGCTGGAGCGCGACACGCTGGAGCGCACGGTCGGGCGCTCCTTCGTCGATCCGAAGGATTTCGCCGCGCTGGCCCTCGAGGTGGCCGCGGGTCCTATCCGCCGCACGGTCGGCGGCGCGCGCCTCCCGGTGGGCGGGGTCACCTACGAGCAACCCCCCGGGGTGATCCCCTCCCCCGCCGCCCTGACGCGGTACCCGGACTTCGTGGGAAAAGTGGCGCTCGTCGTGGTCGGCCGTCCTCTGGCCGGGGATCTGCCGCTGATCGAGGCGACGGCGGTCTCCCTCGCCCGCTCCGGAGCCTCCGTGATCCTCGCGGGGAGCCGCGCAGAGCACCTGGAGCCGGTCGCCCTGAGGATCAACTCCCTCGGCGGGGAGGGGAACGCCACGGTCTGCCCCGTGAACCTCTCCCACCCCGCCCACGTGCAGGAGATGTTCGACAGCCTGCCGCACGTGGACGCACTCGTGTACTTCACCGGCAGTGTCGACTGGAAGAGGCCGTTGAACACCCTCCCCCACGACGAGTGGAGCGACCGCGTGGAGCAGTTCGGCGCGCTTCCCCGCTTCTTCTGCTGGCAGGCGGAGCGCCGGATGGACCGGGACGGGACCGACGGCTCGATCGTCCTCGTCGGACCGGACCTGTCGGGGGTCCCGTCCATCCGGGAACGGAACCTCGTGCAGGTGTTCCAGGCGATGCTGCGCCCGGCCGTGGCCACGGAGGCGATGGAGCGCGCGCTCATGCGGAAGGCGCAGGCGGAGGGGACCGCCCCGTCCCGCGTAGCGGACGTGAACATCGGCCTCGTCCTGCCGGGCCGCACGGACGGGAGGAACCGCCAGGCCCGCCCCGAAGCGACGGCGGCATCCGCGCTCTGGCTCCTCGAAGAGGGGAAGCGCGTCTCCGGCGTCGTCCTGCTCCCCGACGAGCAGAACGCCATCCCTTCCCTGCCGTCGGAAGTTCCCCAGGCACCCGGCACATCCGCGGGCAAGGTGGCCGTCGTCACCGGCGGGATGCGGAACCTCGGCAGGGAGATCTCCTTGCGCCTTGCGGCAGAGAGGGCCACGGTGGTCGTCGGAAGCCGGTATCCGCAGGCCGGCGCCGCCGACCCGGAGCTTGCGAAAAAGGCAAAGGAGGAGATGGCGGCCGCGGACGCGACGCTCTCCCGGATGCGCCGGTCCGGCGGGCGCGCCCTGTGGATCCACTCGGACGTATCCCGCCCGGAAAGCGTGCACGCCCTCCTTCTGGAAGCGAGGAACCGGTTCGGCCGGGTGGACGTGCTGGTGAACAACGCCGGCGCGGGGGGAAATTTCTCGCGGGTCGGCGAGGTGATGCGGGACCACCCGGAGAATTTCGACGCCGTTCTCTCGGCGAACTTCCTGGGCGCGTGGGAGGCGGTCACCGTCGCGCGAGGGATCATGCGGAACCAGGGTGGCGGGGGTGCAATCGTGAACGTTTCCACCCACTACGCCGACCACCCGTACCTGTTCCGGACGATCTACACCGTCTCCAAGATCCTCCTCAAGGCGCTGGCGCAGGCGGCGCGGGAGACCCTCCGGCAGGACGGGATCTCGATCGCGGACGTCGCCCCAACGCTCATCGCCGGCCCACGGATGGAGTGGGTGATGCGGAACTACGCCACGAAATTCTCGGCGGGCTTCGGGGAATTCTCCTCCCTTTCCGCAACGGCGCGCAACGAACTGACGGAACTGTTCCTCCGCTCCTTCGACGGGTCCCTGTCCCCGGGGCAACGGAACGCCGCTTCGGAGAAGTTCCTCTCCTTCCTGCGGTCGCAGAGGGCGTCGAAAGGGGCCCGGGAGGAAATCGAGGCGTGGTACGGTAGGATTGGGGAGTGGTTCCGCTCCACCGTGCCGACGTCTCCCCCCGGAAACGAACAGGTGGCGGAAGCCGTGCTGTTCGCGGCAAAGGACGGGCGGTTCCTCGAGAACCCATTCCTCGCGGTCACGACGCTCCCCCCCTTCTCCTCCTTCCCCCCGCAGCAGGGGGCGCGGAAAGCGCTGGCCGCTTCAGAACCGGGATTGATCGTCTCTACCGGCGCATCCGGACAGCTCCACCGGCGGGTCCACGAGGTGCTCTCGCAGCGGGGCGCCCGGATCAGCTCCGTGTCCGACGCGGAGACCCCCGCGGGCCAGGCGATCATCCACCGTCCGGCACCGGGATCCGTCGCTTCCGGCCGCCAAAGACCCCACGAGACCCAGCAACGGTCGATGGACCTCTCGGACCCGAAGGTCGTGGAGCCGTGGCTCGACAACTCCCTCGTCGGCGGACCCCCTCCTTCGTTCGGGATCCTGCTGGTCGGCCCCGGTGCTGGCGACAAAGACGTCCTCGACTTCTCCACGGAGGAGAAGCGGGCGCACGTCCGGCACGTCCGGAAGACGGTCGCGCTGTTCGCGGAGACCGCCCGGGCGGTCCGGAACGGCGGGCATCTCGTCGTCGTCGGCCCGGCCCGGGAGTCCGGGGAAGGGCAGCTGCTCCTCGCCGCCCTGCGGCAGACGGTGCGCACGTTCCTCGCGGAGCAGCACTTCCTCCCTTCCGCGAAGTCGGTGCGGGTCTCCCT
>DASWBR010000205.1:0-3954 GCA_036390495.1 Candidatus Deferrimicrobiaceae bacterium
CCGTACACCATCGGCCCCAGTTCGACGACGTTGAGGTAGAGCTCGAGGATCCGGCGCTTGGTGAGCGCGTCCTCCATCCGCCGCGCGAGGAGGATCTCCTTCGCCTTGCGGGTCAGGGTCTTCTCGCGGGAGAGGAAGAGGTTTTTCGCCAGCTGCTGCGTGATGGTGCTGCCGCCGCGGACGAACCGGCCCTTCTGCAGATCCGTACGGATCGCCTCCTTGATCGCCTCGTAGTCCACTCCCTCGTGGGAGTAGAAGTTCGCGTCCTCGGCGGCCACGACCGCCTTCTTCAGCGCCACGGGGATGGAGTCGTACGGCGTCCACCGCGGGTTCGGGGGACCGACGACGAACGGGTGTTCGCGCTTCTGCCAGTCCTTCACGGCGATCACCATCGACATGCGAGGGTTTGCGAGGGGCGCGACGGACGGGAGCGTGGCGAGGAGGACCGCGGTCCCCGTCGCAAGGACCAGGACGGCGGCCGCAAGGAGGAGGAGGGCCTTCCGGAGTGTGCGGGACAAATTCACCCCGCCATTATATCCACCCGGAACCGGGCGTATCGAGGGTAGACTACGGGGAATCATGCGGGATGCAGACTTCGTGAACGGCGCAAGGAGGGACGCCGTGGCGGCGTTCCGGCGGGCGATTGCACTCTCCCCCGGCCTCCCCGGGGCGCACGTGGGGCTCGCGGAAACCCTCTCCCTCCTCGGCCGGCACCGGGAAGCGGCGGACGCATGCCGTGCAGCCGCCCCGCTCGCCCCGGGAAACGCGCGGGTCCGGCTTCTCCTCGGGAACGCCCTGTGCCGCCTCGGGGAGTTCGCGGACGCGGTCGCCGCCTTCCGGGAGGCATTGGGGATCGACCCGTCGTGCCGCGGCGCCCTCCGGGGATTGGGCCACGCGTCCACCGGAGGGGGGTACCTTGGCGCAGCGGAACAGGCGTTCCGCCGGGAGTCGGAGGAGTCGCCGGGAGAGGCGCTTCCGCGCTACAACCTCGGCACGGTCCTCGGCAGGTGCGGGAAGCTCGCCGAGGCCTCCCGTTTCCTGCGCGAGGCGGGGGAGCTCGATCCCGGGCTGGCGAAAGCGCACTTCAACCACGGCGTCTGCCTGTTCCGGCTCCGGCAGTACCGGAGTGCGGCCGCCTCGTTCCGCAACGCGCTGCGGGCCCGGCCGGACTACTCGAGGGCGCTCTACAACCTCGGCGTCTCCCTCCATGAATCCGGCCGGTACGAGGAGGCGGTCGAGGCGTTCCGGGAAACCGTGGAACGCCGGCCCGATCACGTCCGGGCGCTGTACAACCTCGGGAAGACGCACGCCGCCCTCGGCCGGGAGGAGGACGCCGCCGGGTACTTCCGCGAGGCGGCGCGGATCCCACCCGGGCACGCCGATTCCCACGTCGCCCTCGGGAGCATGCTCATTCGCAAGAGGAGGTTCGAGGGCGCGGCCGAAGAGTTCCGCCGGGCGATCCGCCTGCGGCCGGGAGACGCCGTCGCGTACAACGGCCTGGGGGCGGCGATGTTCGGCCTTTCCCGTATCGCGGAGGCAGAGGAAGCGTTCCGTGCGGCGATCCGGCTTTTCCCCGGGAGCGCCGCGGCGACCTTCAACCTCGGCCTCTGCCTGCTCCTCCGCAGGGACCGGGACGAGGCGTCCCGGCTCTGCGCGACGCTCTGCGCCCTCGACCCGCGCGCGGCAACCCGATACGAGGCGCTGCTGCGCTCCCGGCTCGGCAAGGTGGCCGAGGGGCCCGCCGCCCGTTCCCGGCCCGGCGCCTGAGGGGTCCGTTGCCGACGACCGCGATCGCCTACATCCTCGTGTCCGCCGTGATGCACGCCGGATGGAACCTGATCCTGAAGACGACGCGGTACAAGCTCGCCTTCAACCTCTTCATGCACGGCTCCGCCATCGCCGTGTTCTCCGTCTACTGGATCGTCCGCAACGGGGGGATCCCGCTGCCGCGGGGAGACGTGCTCGTCTACACGCTGGCGGGGGGGTTCTTCTTCTCCCTGTACCACATGTGCCTTACCGCGGCGTACGAGCGGATCGACGTTTCCCTCGCCTACCCGTTGACCACCACGGGGCCCCTCTACATCCCTCTGTGGGCCTACGTGTTCCTCGGCGAGCGCCTCTCCCCCGTCGGGATGGCCGGCATCGTCGTCACCTTCCTCGGCGCGTACATCCTGCAGATGCGGGAGCTCTCCTGGGTCGGGCTCTCGTTCCCGCTGCGGAACGTGAGAGTTCCCGGGGTGCTGCTGGCGCTCTCCGCGGGGGCGTTCTACTCCGTGGGCGCGGTGGTGGACAAGCGCGGCGTGACAGTGACCGACGTCTTCCTGTACACCTACTACCTCGACGTGATGCTCTTCCTGTTCCTGCTGGCGAACGTCCTCCTCACGACGTCGAAACTCCACTTCCTCGAGGAGATCCGGGCGCACTGGGCCCGGGGGATCCTCGCGGGGGCGGTCCTGTTCGCCTCCTTCCTCACCTACCGGATCGGCCTCCGGATGGCGAAGGTGTCGTACGCCGTCTCCATGCGCCAGGTTAGCGCGGTCTTCGGCGTCCTCGGCGGAATCCTGCTGTTCCGGGAACGGTTCGGGCGGGTGCGCGTGATCGGTGCCCTGCTGATCTTCGCGGGGGTCGCCCTGCTCCGGATGGGGTAGAAAGCCCGGGGACGCACCGTCTCGCCCGGTTTCCAAATCCAAAGAGGAGGTACCCCGGACCAACCCTGAGCCCTGGAACCCGTTTCATGCGAAAGGAGGAATGGGGATGAGGAGACATCTGGCGATTGCCGTATTTCTGCTGCTGGGGTCGACCGCCGCCGCAGAAGAGCGGGACATGGCGAATGTCCTCGCCGGAGCGGACTGGTCGAAGATGGAGACCGTCAACGTGACAATGACCGAGTACGCCTTTTCACCGTCCCCGATCGCCCTGAAGTCGGGAGCACCGACGAAAATCGTCCTCCGCAACGGGGGAAAGGAGCACCACTACTTCGTCGCGGAGAAATTCTTCAGGACGATTGCTACCCGCAAGATCCAGGGCTCGGACGGGGAGGTAAAAGCGCCGGCATTCACGGCGGTGGAGGTGTACGCCGGGAAAAGCATGGAATGGTTCCTGGTGCCGACGGAGAAGGGGACGTTCGACGTGGTCTGTACGGTCAAAGGGCACGCCGACCACGGGATGAAGGGGACGATCGAGGTCCGGTGACCCGTTATCCCCCGATATAGTCCCGGATCTTCGAAAGGAAGGCGTCGTCGATGGGGCGTGGGCGCCCCGTGGAGTAGTCGAACATCACCTGGGCTGTCTCCGCCTCGACGAACACCCGGCCGTCCCGGGGGTCGAACAGTTCGCACCGGAACCGGAAGGAGCTACGGGAGACGTCCGTGACGTGCATCCGGACGCGCACCCGGTCCTGCAGGAGGATCGGTATCCGGTAGCGGCAGTTCACCTCCGCGAGGATGAACTGGTAATCCTCCGCGCGTTCCACGCCCACCACGTCGGCGAAGAAGCCGACCCGCCCCAGCTCGAGGTAGGTGACGACCTTCGCGTTGTTGACGTGCCCCATGGCGTCGGTGTCGCCGAACCGCATCTGCAGGTCCGTCTCGTAAACCTTCGCCGGGGCCGTGCGCAACACGCCCGGGAACGGTTCCCCCCACCGCCCGGCGAAGGCGATCTCCGCCAGGGGCTTGCGCGCGCGGGGCTTCCCGTCCTTCTTCCGCGTCGCTTCGTCGAGCTCCTCCGGCCTCCCCGGGTACCCTACGGCCACCACCGCCACGGGCGCGAAATCGTCCGGCAGGCCGAGCGCGGCGCGCAGCGGCGCTTCCTTCCACCCCGCCATCGGGTGGACCAGCAGCCCCTGGTCGGCCCCGCGGGACAGGAGGGACATCAGCGCCATCCCCGCGTCGGGAAGGTGGTACTCCCGGGTCTCGACGACCGCGCCCTCCCCGCGGAGGGCCCCCGCCACGACCA
>DASWBR010000206.1:0-2482 GCA_036390495.1 Candidatus Deferrimicrobiaceae bacterium
GGAGCGGCCGGTCGTCCCCGAGGTGTAGCAGATCATCGCCGGGTCGTCGCCGCCGGCGGGCCAGTCCCGCCGGAACGCGGCGGGGGCGGCTGAGAGGAGGTCGGGGAGGCTGTCTGCCCCTTCCCGTCCGGCCCCGTCCACTAGGAGGGTTCGGACTCCCCGCAATTCCCGGATCGCCCCTTCCGACCGCGCGAACCGCTCGCCGTCGGTCGCGAACAGGGAGCTCCCCGAGTCCGAGAGGAAATATTCCACCTCCTCGGGCTGGTACTCCGCGTTTAGGGGAAGGGTGACCGCCCCGATCGACAGGGCGGCGAAGTGCAGGAAGAGGAACTCCAACTGCTTCGGGAGCTGGACGGCGATCCGATCGCCTTTCCGTATCCCCGCCGCGTGGAGCATCGCAGCGTACCGCCCGACCTCCCGGTCGAAGCCGCCGTACGTGACGGGATTCCCCTCGAACACGACGGCGGTCTTGCCGGGGCTCCTCGCGGCCGTCCCGGATACCAGCCTGGCCAGGTTCATCGTCTGCGTCCTCCGGCCCGGAAAGGGGGAAACGAAAAGGGGCTACGGACCGGGAATCCGTAGCCCCTGCGAATTCATGGTCGGGATGACTGGATTTGAACCAGCGACCCCCTGGTCCCGAACCAGGTGCTCTACCAGGCTGAGCCACATCCCGACGGAAATTGCAATGGTACCAACGACTTATTTCGCCGTCAATATGTAGATGCCCCCGACGACGATGAGGAGGACCCCGAACAGCCGCTTGACCAGGATCTGCGGCAGGCCGATCGCGTACCCCGCCGAGAGGTACGACCCTGCCAGGAATCCCGCGATCAGCAGGACCACCGCCGGGACGTTCACCAGGTCGGCCTTGTAATATTGCCAGAACGCGAGGATCCCGATGGGGGGGAGGAGCATCCCGAGGGAGGTCCCCGTCGCCATCTTCTGGTTGAAACCGTAGAAGTACACCATGGCGGGGATGACGAAGACGCCGCCGCCGATGCCGAACATGCCGGACACGGCGCCCACCGCCGCGCCGATCAGCAGGAACCCGAGGTAGGAAAACGGCACGGGAAGGGCCCTCCTATAGCCCCAGGGGCTCGCCGCAGACGAGCACGGTGATGTCCGCGTGGGGAGGCTTTCGTTCGATGATCGACCAGACGCGGCAGATCCGCTGGGGGGAATTGCAGTTCTCGCAGAAGCCGGAAGACGCGCACGGGGTCGACAGCTTCAGGCGCTTCGTGTTCCGCGGGGCCGCCGTCGCCTTGATCCGGCGCATCGCCTCCGCGACGTCGGCGACGATCTTCTGTCCCCCCGCCACCACGACGGTCTTCTTCGGCCCGAACGTCATCGCGTTCGTCCGGTTCCCGTTCATGTCGAGGTTCACCAGGCATCCGTCCAGGGTCACCGCGTTCGTCCCCGTGAGGAACAGGTCGCAGGTCAGCTGTGCGAGACGGGTGGCCGCCTTCTCCTCCTGCGGGGCCCGGCCGTGGTCCAGGAGCCGCTTCCCCTTCCCGGAGAGGGCGTCCTGGATCTTCATCTCCGCGATGGACATCGACCCGCCGAAACCGATGGAGGCGGCCGTCTCGCACTCCGCGAGAACGCGGGCGCGGACGGCGTCCCGGTCCGGGAGGAAGTGGGCATCGAAGCCGTTCTTCCGCAACGCCTCCGCGCACTTCCGGCCCCGCATTTCCAGCTGCCACAGCCCGATCTGCAGGCGGTCCATCGTCCCCGGATCTCCTTCCCCGGTCGATCGCTCCCCGTCAGGCCTTCCCGCCGGAGGCTTTCCGGATGTTCTTCCGCATCAGGTCGATCGTCTTTCCGTAATCCGGCGTTCCGAAGATCCCCGAGCCCGAGACGATCACGTTCGCCCCGGCGGCGACCACCTCCCCGACGTTGTCCGCCTTGATCCCGCCGTCGACCTGGATGTCGACGTTCAGCCCCGCCCGGGTCAGCTGCGTCCGGAGGAGTTCGATCTTCCCCAGCGACGACGGGAGGAACGCCTGGCCGCCGAACCCGGGGTTGACGCTCATCACGAGGACCATGTCCACGTCGGTGAGCACCCACTCCACGGCGGAGAGAGAGGTCGAGGGATTCAGGGAGACGCCCGCCTTCTTCCCCAGCTCGCGGATGCGCGCCACGGCGCGCTGGAGGTGGGGGGTCGCCTCGGCGTGCACGGTGATCACGTCGGCGCCGGCGTTCGCGAACTCCTCGATGTACCGCTCCGGCTCGACGATCATCAGGTGGACGTCCAGGGGGGCCTTGGCGACCTTCCGGACCGCCGCCACGACGGGGGGGCCGATCGTGATGTTCGGGACGAAGCGGCCGTCCATCACGTCGATGTGCAGCAGGTCGGCGCCCGCCGCCTCGACGGCGCGGACCTCCTCGGCGAGCCGCCCGAAATCCGCCGACAGCAGGGACGGCGCGATGTAATAGTCCATGGCGGCTCCCCCTTTCCCCCGTTGGGGCCGATTCTACCACGCCC
>DASWBR010000207.1:0-3272 GCA_036390495.1 Candidatus Deferrimicrobiaceae bacterium
CCTGAAGGTCGTGTCCATCGGCTTCCTGGTCGGGGACGACAGCCCCGTCATCTGGCGGGGGCCGATGTTGATGAAGGCGCTTTCGCAGTTCCTCCACGGGACGAAGTGGGGGGAGCTCGACTACCTCGTCATCGACCTGCCGCCCGGGACCGGGGACGTCCAGATCTCCCTGGTCCAGATGACGCCGGTGGCGGGGGCGGTGGTGGTCACCACGCCGCAGGACCTGGCGCTCATCGACGTCCTGAAGGCGGTGCGGATGTTCGAGAAGGTGGGGGTGCCGATCCTCGGGGTGGTGGAGAACATGAGCTGGTTCCTCTGCCCCCACTGCGCGGGGCGCAGCGAGATCTTCGGGCACGGCGGGGCGCGGAAGGCGTGCGAGGCAACGGGCCTCCCTTTCCTCGGGGAGGTGCCGCTGCAGATGGAGCTCCGGGAAGCGTCGGACGCGGGGGAGCCGCTGGTGGCGAAGTCGCCGGAATCCCCGGCGGCCGTGGCGATCGCGAAGGCGGCCGCCGGCGCGGCGGCCGCCCTCGCAACCCTCAACCTCTAAAACGGGGACGTTCCTAAAACTCCTCCAAATCCGGGACACCCTTTGGCGTTCCTGCCGATTCCCGCCGAAATGGACGCTGCGCCAAGAGTGTCCCTCATTAGGGCGAGTTTTAGGAACGTCCCCGTTTTGGGGGTGGTTCGGGGTCAGCCCTCCATTTCCCGCGTGGGGTAGGAGAAGTATTCGTGGGTCTGGATGTTCGCCCAGAACTCCTCGAGGTCCTTGGAGAGCACCTGCAGGTCGTGCCGCACCCCGATCTGATCCCGCACGTGGCCCCGGAAGGTCGCCTCCAGCTTGAACCCCAGCTTTTCGAAGACCCGCTTCGCGCCGGGCTGCGTGTCCATTACCTCGGCCACGATCTTCTCCAGGCCGGCCTTCAGGGCGTGGAGGAACAGCTCGTTGGCGAGGACGCTCCCGAGCCCCTTCCGGTGGAAGTCCCGGGCGACCACGATCCGGATCGTGCCGACGTGCTTCATCCAGCCGCCTAGGTTCTTGTGGAGAGTGGCGTCCGCGACGATGTCGGTCCCCACCCACGCGAGCAGCGGGTAGATCCGGTCGTAGTTCAACTCGGCGGCCCACCGCTCGACGACGGTCGGGTCCGAGACGTTGTCCTTCAGGAAGAGCCGGTCCGACTCCGGGAGCCTCTGGAAGAAGGTGTAGAGGGCGTCCTTGTCCTTCTTCTCGAACGGCTTCAGCACGACCTTCGATCCGTCCTTCAGCTTCAGCTCTTTGGGGTATTCCGCTGGGGGCATCGGGATCTCCTTTCCGGTTGGCCGCAGTTCCGGCGGCTTCTTTGCGGTTCGGGGTGGAAATTTTCATTATAATGGCCCCGCGGCACCGCGCAACCGGAAAGGAGCGTTCCATGGGGGGAAAGGTGGTCGTGGAGCGGGACGGGACGGTGGCGACCCTCACCGTTTCCAATCCGACGAAGAAGAATGCGCTGAACCTGAAGATCCTCGGCGAGCTGCGGGGGGCCCTGTCCGCCCTCGCGGCGGAGGACACCCGGTGCGTGATCCTGCGCGGGGAGGGGACGGATGCGTTCTGCGCGGGGTACGACATCACCCAGGTCCCGGCGGGAGGCTCCGGGGAGGCGCAGGTGTTCCTCCCCTCGAACCCGTTCGACGACATGATCCGCGACCTGGAGTCGTTCCCGGCACCCGTCATCGCCATGCTGAACGGCTACGCGTTCGGCGGGGGGCTGGAGATGGCGGTCGCCTGCGACATCCGCGTCTCCTCCGACCAGGCGGTCTTCGGGATGACCCCCGCGCGCCTCGGCGTCATCTACCGCCCGGCGGGGCTGATGCGCTTCGTCCACACCATCGGCCTCCCCGCCACGAAGGAGCTCTTCTACACGGCGAGGAAGGTGAGCGCCCGAAAGGCGTTCGACATCAAGCTGATCAACCGGATCTGCCCGCCGGAGGAGCTGGAACAGGTCGCCCGGGAGATGGCCCGGGAGATCGCCGAGAACGCCCCCCTGTCGATCCGCGGCACCAAGCGGATCCTCTCGATGTGCATGGAGTTCCGGGAGTTGCCTCCCGGCGAGGCGGAGGAGGCGCAGGAGCTCATCCGCCGGTGCATGGAAAGCCGGGACCTCCTCGAGGGGAAGAAGGCGTTCCTCGAGAAGCGCAAGCCCAGGTTCCAGGGGCGCTGATGGTGAAGGCCCCACCTGTGCCGCCCGGGGGCGCCCGGTGACGGGGTCGGCCGGAGGCGGAGCCGCACGCCGGGTTCTATCCCGCCTTTCCGGCTACGGACTTCCCATGCTCACGGGCCTCCTTATCGGGACGAGCTACATCCCCTTTCCCCCCTGGGCGCTCCTGTTCTGCCACGTCCCGCTCTGGATCTTCTGGCTCCGGGAAGGCTCGATCCGGAGGGTCCTCTGGGGCGGCTGGCTCGCGCAGTTCCTCTTCTGCCTGATCGGATTCCACTGGGTGGCGTACACCGCCCACGAGTTCGGGCAGATGCCGTGGCCCCTCGCGCTCCTCGTCCTGCTCCTCTTTTGCGCGTTCGGTCACCTGTACCTGGTGCTTGCGGGGCTTTCCTGGGCCATCCTGCGCGACCGGCTCGGGCTCGGAAGGACGCAGCAGCTCCTGCTCCTTCCCGTCGTCACGGCCATCTTCCACCGGTACGTCCCCCTGATCTTCCCGTGGAACCTGGGGTACCCGTGGCTGTGGGCCCGGCTCCCCGCGTTCCAGCTGGCGGAATTCGTCGGGTTCGACGGCCTGGGCGTCCTGACCCTCTTCCTGAACCTCGCCCTCCTCGCCGCGTGGGAGCGCCGGAAGGAGAGGGCGGGGGCGCTGATCCTCGGCGGGACGGCGGCGTTCCTCCTCCTGTTCAACTGGGCGGGGTGGGCGGCAGGGCGTGGGCAGCCGGTGCCGGACGCGGAGGCGAGGGTCCTCGTCGTGCAGGGGAACGTGGGGAACTTCGAGAAGATCTACGCGGAGAAGGGGCTGGGGTTCCGGGACGACGTCGTCGGTCGGTATTTCCGGCTGACCGCGCAGGGGCTTCGCCGGGCGGGAGAAAGGGCGCCGGATTTCGTCGTCTGGCCGGAGACGGCGTTCCCGGAGGTGATCCGTGCCGACCGGATGGACGCGGAATACACCGGGGCCCTCCGGTCCTTTGTACGGATCGGGAACGTCGCGCTCGTCACCGGCGCCATCGGGCACGACGAGGCGAAACGGAAGCCGACGAACGCGATGTTCTTCTTCGACCGGGACGGCACCCTGCGGGA
>DASWBR010000208.1:0-1645 GCA_036390495.1 Candidatus Deferrimicrobiaceae bacterium
TCCGCGGAGTCCTGCACCCGTTCCTGGAAGAGAATTACGCCAACGGGTTCGCCACGGGCGAGACGACCCTGTCGCGCGTGGAAGTCCTGGAATCTTTCCCGCCCGGGACGTTCCGGCCGTAGCTTTTCCTGATATTTCCCCCCTGCCTTTCCGATAGGAGACCTGACCGGCGACCGGCCGGCGGAGGTGCGTCCGGGTGGAATTGCAGGCTGCTCCCGTAACGGTGCCCGACCCGCAGGTAGAGCTGCTGCTGCTCGAACTGGCCCGGGTGCACCAGTGGACCGCCATGTACTCCCACGGCCACCCCTTTCTCCGGGAGCGCGTCGGGGCCCTGCACGCCCTCCTCGCCGCGCAGGCGGCGAAGGAGCCTTCCGGGGTGCTTCTCCTCGGGGTCGCACGGGACAAGGTGCTCTACCGGGACCGGTTCTTCGAGGCCCGGCACCCCATCGTCCTCTCCTTCGCGGAAGGGTTGTACCGCCACCACGTGGCGACGATCGGGTTCGGGCCCGAGACGACGCCCGACGGTCTCGCCGCCTTCTACCGGTGCCTGCGGGACCTGCAGTCAGGAAAGATCGAGGAGATCCCCGAAGGGTTCCTCCAGCGGGAAGGGATCCGCGGGATCTGCATCTCCCCGGTGAATTACCGGGACATCCTCTCCCGCGGAATCGTCGGCCGGGAACCGGTCGAGAGCGGGAAGGCCCGGGAAGAGAAGATCTGGAGGGCGCTCCTGTCGGACCACGGGGGCGGTGAAGGCGGCGGAGGATGGGTCGCGGAGGAGCTCTCGGAGTTCCCGGAGGTTCTGCCGTTCATCCTTCGGCGGATGCGGGCAGGGGCGAGGCTTCCCGGTTCCTCGCGGGGCGCGGGGGAGGAGCGGCCGGAGACCGTCTCGAAGGAAGTCCTTCAGAAGATGTTCCAGCGTCTCGGGCAGACCCTCAAGTCGTTGCCGGAGGACAGGAGGAAGCAGCTCCTCGCATCCCTGGAGGAGGGGATCGAGGAGGAGGGGGCAGGATACGGCTCCGGGGAGGAAAATCCACCCCCGGACTTCTACTTCACGGTGGCGCGGTCCCTCGCGGAGGGGTACTCCGACACCGAGTTCCTGGAACTCCTGGGCGGGATCCTGTCCCTGGAACGGAAAGGCGGGAAGCGTCTCCTGCAGGCGTTCCGCGTCATCGCTTCGGGGAGGGACATCCAGGGGTCCCTCGTGCCGCTCCTGGAGACGTGGTCCACGGAAGGGCACCACTCCAAGGAATATTACGCCGGGAAGACCTGGCAGGCCGTCGAGAGGCTGCTCCTCGAGCGCACCGAGGACGGGTACCTGGGGAACGACCATTCCCAGTTCCTCGAATCCCTGTCGGGCGCACCCGGGGGTCTCGCGCCGTCGGCGGAACCGGCCCTTGCGATCGACCCGGCGGTGGCGCCGTTCCTCGAACCGAAAACGGTGCGGCGGAAAGGGATTGCCGTCCTCCTCGACCTCCTCTCCCGGGAGTGGCAGGACGGAGAGTACCGGGATCTCCTCGCGGCGGTGGGCGAGGCGATTCCCTTGCTGACCGAGGAGCGGGAGTTCGCCCTGCTGGACCGCGTGCTCGATGCGGTCGCGGCAACCGGCGAGGCGGGCTCCGAGGTCCGCGGGCAGGCGGTCCCGAAG
>DASWBR010000209.1:0-5718 GCA_036390495.1 Candidatus Deferrimicrobiaceae bacterium
GAGCCGAACGCCACCGGCTCCCCGTCGTCGTTCCGGATCTCCGTGGAGCCGACGGCAATCGTCTTCCCCAGCCGGATCACCGAGCCGTGGGCGGTGACCGTGCCTTCCGAAACCGGCTTCAGCAGGTTGACCTTGTACTCCACCGTGGTCATCCGGGAGGTCAGCGGGAGCACGCTGCGAAGCGCCGTGGCCACGGACATGTCCACCAGCGTCCCGAGGACCCCCCCGTGGAGCGTCCCCCCGGAGTTCTTCAGGATCTGCCGCACCCGGCACCGCATGACGCTCTTCCCGCCGGCACAGGAGAGGAGCTTCATCCCCATCATCCTCACGAACGGGAACGCGTTGATCCGGTCCTTCACCATCCGCTCATCGAACGTCTTCATCTCCCCCTCACGCGTGGTCGTAGTGCGAGAACTTCATCGTGTAGTTGCCGCGCCCCTGGGACAGGGAGCGCAGGGCGGTCACGTACCCGAACATCTCCTTGAGGGGAACCTGGGCGGAGAGGAGGCTCCCTTCCGGCCGCCGGTCCACCGAGGTGACCTTCCCCCGCCGGGCGTTCACGTCCCCGATGACCCCGCCGAGGAACTCGTCCGGGACCGAGACCTCCACCGCCATGACCGGCTCGAGCAGGAACGGCCGCCCCTTCTCGTACGCCTCCTGGAACGCCTTGGCCGCCGCCACCTTCGCCGCCATCGGGGACGGGACGCCGGAGAGGAATTCGAGGCGCGGCACCTCGACCGTCACGTCGTCCACGGGGTACCCGAGGGCCCCGAAGAACGCCGCCTCCCGGAGCCCCATCTCCACTCCGTCCGCCGTCTCCGGGGGGAGGCCCAGGAGGCGGTAGCCGTCCGAGATCCGGACCCCCGATCCGCGCGGGGCCGGGGTAACGGTCACGACGGAGGCGACCTTCACCAGGCGCTCCGCGATCTCCCGCTCGAACACGCTCTCGGCCGTCCCCGTGGCCGCCACCGTCTCCCGGTAGACCACCTGCGGGTTCCCCTTGCGGACCGCCATCCCGTGATCCCGCGACAGCCGGTCGAGGACGACCTCCAGGTGAAGCTCTCCCATCCCGGACAGAAGGATCTGGCCGGTGTCGGCGTCGTCGCGGAACGAGAGGGTCGGGTCCTCGTCCGTCATGTGGCAGAGAAGCTCCCGCAGGCGGTCCATCTCCCGGACCGTCCTCGGCTCCACCACGACGGAGACGACGGGCTTCCGGACCTCGATGGACTCGTACACGATGGGCTCCGCGGGGTCGCACAGCGTATCCCCCGTGCGCGCAGTCCGGATCCCCCGCGCGGCGGCGATGTCCCCCGCACGCGCCTCCTCGATCCGCTCCTTCTTCCCCGCGTGCATCCGGAACAGGCGGGCCACTTTTTCCTTCTCCCCGGTCGCGGCGTTCCGCAACGTGTCCCCCTCGGCGATCTTCCCCGAGTACACCCGCAGGTACACCGTCCGCCGCCCCTCCTCCTGCACCACCTTGAACACGAGTGCGGAGAACGGGGCGGACGGAATCGGCTCCCGCGTCGCCGGGACCCCGGTGCGCGGGTCGTCTCCACGCGCCGGGGGGACTTCCGCCGGGGAGGGAAGGAAGTGCACGATGCCGTCCATCGCGGGCTGGACGCCCCGGTTGCGCAGCGCAGAACCCGCGTAGACGGGGAAGATCTTCCCCGACAGCGTCCCCTTCCGGATTCCCGCGCGCAGCATGGGCAGGGGGATCTCCTCCCCGGCGAGGAACCTCTCCGCAACCGCGTCGTCCGCGTCCGCCGCGGCTTCCAGCAGCGCCTCCCGGTACCCTGCGCACGCGAGGGCGGCGGAGGCGGAGAGGGGGGCCCGCGACACCGTGGCACCCTGGTCCTCCTGGGAGAAGGCCACCCGCTCCATCGTGAGCAGGTCGGCCACCGCGGCGAACGCCCCGTCCTCGAACAGGGGGATGGTCACGGGGACGCCGCGGGCGGACAACTTCCGCGCCATGTCGGCCAGCACGCGGTCGAAGTCGGCCCCCGGCCGGTCGAGCTTGTTGACGAAGGCCAGCCGCGGGATCCCGTGGCGGTCCGCCTGGCGCCAGACGACCTCGGACTGCGGCTCCACCCCCCCCACGCCGCAGAAGATGGCGACCGCGCCGTCCAGCACGCGCAGGGACCGTTCGACCTCGATGGTGAAGTCCACGTGGCCGGGGGTGTCGACCAGGTGGATCTCGGCGCCCAGCCAGGAGAACTGCGTCACCGCCGCGGTGATCGTGATCCCCCGCTCCCGCTCCTGCGGGAGGTAGTCCATCTGCGAATCCCCGTCGTGCACCTCCCCCATCCGGTGCGTGATCCCGGAGTAGAACAGGAGCCGCTCGGTGAAGGTGGTCTTCCCCGCGTCGATGTGCGCGATGATCCCGATGTTCCGGAGCCTGTCCACCGGCGCCATCGTCAGAAGTTCCCCCGGAAGAGGTTGAAGGTGTAGGTGCCGGGGATCCCCCGGTCGGCGAACAGGGACGACAGGACCTCCTCCACCCCTTCCGGCGCGAGGCCGCGCAGGTCGGCGAAGAAGTCCCGGATCCCCGCCGCGCGCATCTCGTGGAGGTTGCCTGCGGCGGAGAACGGCTCGGCGGGGAGGACGACCGAGCCGTGGTCGTCCGATGTCACGTGGAACCGCTCGGCCTTCGGGCTCGTCACATCCCCTCCCCGCACCCCCCCGGCGGGGAGCAGGCGCGAGGTCATCAGCGGCACCGGGCCGTACGCGACCGCGATCCCCAGCCCGTACAGGAATTTCCCCACGTCCCGCAAGGCCGGCAACGTCGCCTCGACGGGGAGGATCATCCGCGCCGCGCCGAGACGGGAGAGGGCGGAGAACGCCCCCATGTTGAACGCGTACAGGTAATGGTCGCTCACCAGCGTGACCTGCCGCCGCACATGGAAGGGGGCGAAGAGCCGGAAGTGCCCGACGTCGGAGAGGACCCACCGGGTCACTCCCTTCCCGACCGCGTCCGCCACCGTGCGCCGCAGGAACGCCGCGTCCGACTCGAGGAGCGGCGGCGACAGGCGCATGTACGCGCCGGACCGCGCGGGACGGACCACCGGAGACGGGTCCCGGGCGAGAGCGCGGGTGAACTCCACGACCGGCACCACGTCCGGGCGCTTCGGCAGGTGGGGCAGCTGATCGGCGCGGCACCCCGCGTAGATCACCATGGGCGGCCCCTCCGGGCGCGCGCCCGAAACCCGCAGGGTCGGCAGAATCTCCATCCGCAGCCGCTTCCCCTGGAGGTGGAACTCCTTGTCGAACTGGCGCGTCCCCTGCAGGAAAAGAGCGCGGATGTCCGACCAGGCGGGAGGATCCCCCGCCAGGTCGAGGCGGACGCCGGAGAACGGCAGGTCGCCCCGGTACGACTCCGCGAGGCGGGCCGGCGCGTCGGGCGGGATCGGGTCGGCCTTCCCTCCCTCCCCGGCCACGCGGAAAACAACCTCCCGGGAGACGCCCTCCCCGTACCATCCCCGCACCGACACCGACTTCCGGGAAGCGGTCACCGCGAAGCGCGCCCCCTCCGCCGGGATCGACTCCATCTCGCGCCGCGCGAGCCGCGTGTACTCCGCCCGCGCCGCGCTCCCGATCCGGAACACGAGGTCCCCCGCGGACACGGGAAAGGGAACCTTAACGTGGAGCCCGCCGTCGGCCGGCCGCATCCCGCCGGCGGAGAACGCCCTCCCCGACCCGTCCTCCCGGAACTGGACGCGGAGCCGGTCTCCCGCCGCGACCGGGTTGGCGCCGGGGACGAAGGCCCACCCGTGCTCGACCCTCGCCACCGTCCCCAGCGGTTCCCCCACGTTCCCGGTGTCCCCGCCCGCCGCCACCTCGGACGGGGCCGCCCCGCCGGTAAGCCCGCGGGTGGATTCCCTGCCGATCACTCCCGAGAGGATCCGCTCCCCTTCCGCGACCCCCTCCTTCACCCTCCCCGCCCGGATGCCGTCCAGCGCCGCGCGGTACGCGGACACCACCCCCGCGACGTACTCCGCCCCCCGCATCCGCCCCTCGATCTTCAGCGACGTGATCCCGAGGGGCACGATCACGGGAAGGTGCGGGAGGAGGGACAGGTCCCGCGTGGAGAAGACCGCCTCCGGCGAACCGCCCGGGTGGCCGTACAGCCTCCGGCAAGGCTGGACACACGCCCCGCGGTTCCCGCTCTTCCCCCCGAGATACGAGGAGAAGAAGCATTTCCCGGAGTAGGAGTAGCACAGCGACCCGTGCACGAAGATCTCCACGCCCACCGGGGATCGGGCGGCGATCCGCGCCACCTCCTCGAGGCGCAGGTGCCGCTCGAGGATGACGCGGGACGCCCCCATCCGGGCGAACTCCTCCGCGGCTTCCGCGGAGGCGCACCCCGCCTGGGTGCTCACGTGGACCGGGATGCGGGGGAAGAAGTCGCGCAGGATCCGCAGCAGGCCGAGGTCCGCCACGATGACGGCGTCGGGCGAGAGGGGGGCCACCTGGTGGAGGAGGGAGATCGCCTCCGGGAGGTCCGACTCGGTGAGGAGCGTGTTCATCGCGAGGTACAGCCGGACGCCTCGCGAGCGGGCGTGGGGCCGGACGCGGCAGAGGTCCTCCAGGTTGAAGTTCTCCGCCCGTTCCCGGGCGTTGAATTTCCCCAGCCCGAGGTACACCGCGTCGGCGCCGGCGTCGACGGCCGCGAAATACGCTTCCGGCGAACCGGCGGGGGCGAGGAGTTCCGGGAACGCCGGCCGGAGGAATTTCGGGAGCGGCCCCCGGGTCGGCGCGGGGCGCTGCCTCGGGACCGCGGGGCGTTCCCCTGGACGCGGAGCGGCACGCTCCTCCCGTGGCGGGCCCGGCGAGGGCCTCCGCCGGGAGGCACCCCGGGCGGGTCGGTCCGGGGCCGGACCGGGAGGGAGTTTCACCTCCCCCGGCCCTCTCCGCACGACGGGGGTCTTCCCCTCACGGTTTCCGGAAGAGCCCCTCGAGCCGTTTCCTGGCGGATTCCTCCTGATTTTCCTTCCCCTTCGCCGGGGCGCCCGCCCTCCCGCGGAACCAGTCGCAGAAATTGGAGCGGTCCTTTTCCAGGACCCGCTCGGCCCGGGACTCGCGGCACTCGTTGTACGCCGCCGGGTCGAAGAAGTCGCAGTTCCGGCAGACGTGCAGGTCGGCCCCGCAGCCGTCGCACGTCTCCGTCCGGCCCACCGGGCCGCTTCCCTCCCTGACCCTCGCGCATCGGTGGCACGTCGTCACGGGTCTGTCCCCAGGCCGGCGCCCCTTTTCGTTTGACAACCATCATACATCCGTTAGACTGAGCGGAAAATACCGATTCGCAAGGCGAATCGCGATATTTCCACCAACGGAGGCCCTCGGGATGGCGTACGTACCCCTTCTTCTGGCGGCCGCGATCGTCGCATGGTTCGTGATCGCCTACAACAAGCTCGTCCGCCTCAGGAACCTGGTCAGGAACGCCTGGCACCAGATCGAGGTGCAGCTCAAGCGCCGGTACGACCTGATCCCGAACCTGGTGGAGGTGGTCAAGGACTACATGTCGTACGAGCAGGAGACGCTGACGAAGGTGATCGAGGCCCGCGGCGCGGCCCTGTCGGCCAAGGGGGCGGCGGCGCAGGCGAAGGCGGAGAACGTCCTCACCGAGTCGCTGAAGAGCCTCTTCGCCGTGGTCGAGAATTACCCCGAGCTGAAGGCGAACCGGAACGTGGCGTCCCTCCAGGAGGAGCTGACCGCGACGGA
>DASWBR010000210.1:0-11799 GCA_036390495.1 Candidatus Deferrimicrobiaceae bacterium
TTCCTCCTGTTTTCCGTCGCGGGGCAGCTTCCCCGCGCCCCGCCTTCCCGCCGCCGCCGTTTCCCCTCGCCACCGGCGGGAACCGGTGGAGAACGTCCGGGAGGTCGCACACGTCTCCCACGACGGCGTGGGGCCGGAACGAGTGCCAGGGCCTGCCCCCTTCTCCGGGGGACGCCGGCAACTCCTCCCCGTTCCCGCCCACCCACACGGTGAACATCCCCAGCTCGCCCGCGGGCAGCAGGTTCGCCCGGCTGTCCGCGCAGAACAGGGAGTCCTCCGCGCGGGCCCCCGTGGCACGCAGCAGCTTCGCGTACGGGTAAGGCGACGGCTTCGCGACGTATTCCATGAACTCGATCCCGTAAATCCCTTCCATCATCTCCGACACGCCCAGCGCGCCGAGGACCCGCCGGGCATACTCCTCCGAACCGTTGGTGAACACGACGCGCCGGCCGGGGAGGCCCGAGAGCATCTCCCGCAGTTCCGGACGCGGCGGGACGATCTCGGGGATCGGCACGTCGTGGACGTACTCCAGGTAGTGCCCGGGCCGGACGTCGTGGTGGTGCATCAGCCCCCGCAGCGTGGTCCCGAACTCGGCGAGGAACCCTTTCCGCAGCCGGCGCGCCGTGTCGGGATCGGTCCCCAGGTGTTCCTGGACGTACCGCTCGATCCGGGCGTCCACGATCCTCCAGAGCGGCACCTCGGGGGGGTACAGCGTGTTGTCGAGGTCGAACACGAAGAGGGGGGTGTTCCTCATCGGTTTCAGTCCCCGCCCACCGCGACGCCGCGCACCAGCAGCGACGGGGCCCCGACGTTCCCGAACCAGCGGAAATCCGCGCCGACGGCCTCTACCGCTCGAAGCATCGCGAGGACGTTCCCGGACACCGCAAAGCCGTGGAGCGGCCCCGCGAGCCGGCCCCCCGCAATCCGGATCCCCGAGGCCCCCACGGAAAAATCGCCCGAGACCGGGTCGGCCGTGTGGATGCCGAGGAACTCCGTCAGCAGGATCCCGTCCCCCGCCGCCTCGAACAACCCGGAAAGCGGAAGGTTCCCGGGGGCGATCCGCAGGTTCGAGATCCCCACGGTCGGCGGCAGCGAGGGTCCAGGCCGGCGGCACGCCCCCGTCGTCCCCGTTCCCAGCTTCCTCCCCCAGAACGCGTCCGCGAGAAATCCCCGCAGCGTCCCGTTCGTCACAAGCTCCCGGCAAAGCGACGGGGTCCCTTCCCCGTCGAACGGATCGGCGCCGGAACCGAGGGGGTCGAGGGGGTCGTCCGACACGGTGATGCACTCCGCGGCCACCCGCTCCCCCACCTTCCCGGCGAACATCGACTTCCCCTTGGCCACCTGGGAGGCGAGAAGGGACGGGACGAGCACCTCGAGCAACTCCGCCGCGGCGCCGTTCTCGAGCACCGCCCGGTACTCCCCGCTGGAGGGCCGGACCGCCCCCAGCATCCGCAGCGCCCGCTCCGCCGCCTCCCCGGCGATGTCCGCGGCCGCGAGGCCCCGGAGCGACCGGGCGAACCCGAAACCGTACCCCGTTTGCCCCTCCGCGGCTTCCTCGGCCACCCCGTCGACCCAGGCCGTGCACCGGGAATCCCTCCGCGCGCCGAAGGTCCCCCGCGAGTTCCGGATCTCCACCGACCCCACCGTCTCGTGGACGGAGGCGGAGCGGACCCGCTTCATGCGGGGGTCCCGCGCCAGGGTCATCGACTCGAGGGAGCAGGCGAACGCCCCCTTCTCCTCTTCCGTCACCGATTCGCAGGAGGTGTCGTACAGGGAGAGGGTCGGCCGGAGCCCCCCGGCGTCCGGCAGCCCGTACGCGTCGTCGGGGTCGGACGCGTCGGCGCAGAAGAGCGCCTCCTCCACCATCCGCGCCAGGTCCGAATCGTCCCCCCGGAAGCCGTAGGAGAACCCCATCCGGCCTCCCCGGAACACCCGGAGACCGAGGGAGAGGGTGTCGGAGAGGAAGATGCCGTCGAGGCGCCCTTCCCGGGCCTCGTATCGGCGCGCGCGGGCGCGCGCGACGTACAGCTCCGCGTCGCCCCCGCCCCGCCCCGCGACCTCCCGGAGGACGGCGTCGAACCGGTCGTCAGCCACGCACCCTCCCCGAGAAGTCGGCGACCAGCGCGATCTCGTCGCAGTCGGGGAACTTCGCGCACTTCAGGCAGTCGGTCCAGATCTTGTGGGGGAGCTCGGCCTTGTCCACCCGCTGGAATCCGAGCTTCTCGAAGAACTCCGGCTTGTACGTGAGGGCGAAGACGCGCGCGATTCCCAGGACGATCGCCTCGGAGATGCACGCCTCCACCAGCTGGGTGCCGACCCCGCGGCGCATCCTCCCCTCCTGGACGGCGAGGGACCGCACCTCCGCAAGGTCCTCCCACATGATGTGGATCGCGGCGGAGCCGATCACATCCCCGCCGTCCTCGAACACGAAATAGTCCCGGAGGTTCTCGTAGATGTCGCTCAAGGACCGCGGGAGCATGTCCCCCTTGCGGGCGTAATCGGCGATCAGCCGCTGGATCGCCTTTACGTCCGCCATCCTCGCCTTCCGGATCATCCCGCCGCCGCCCTCTCGATCAGTTTCCTCGCGTGAGCCTTCGCCTGCTCCGTGACCTCCGCGCCGGAGATCATCCGCGCGAGTTCCCCTATCCTATCCTGTTTCGTCAGTGGTTTCACGCCGGTGGCGACCGTCCCGCCCGCCGCGCGCTTCACCACCTGGAGGTGCAGATCCGCGAAGGCGGCCACCTGCGGGAGATGGGTCACGCAGACGACCTGGGAGACCGCGGCCAGCCCTTTCAGCCGGGACCCGACCCGCTCGGCCACCTTGCCGCCGATCCCCGTGTCGATCTCGTCGAACACCAGCGTCCGCCCTCCCCCGCCCCGGGAAGCGGCGTTCCGGAGCGACAGCATCACCCGGGACAGCTCCCCCCCGGAGGCCGTGGAGGCCAGCGGCCGCATCTCCTGGCCGGGGTTCGCGGAGAACAGGAACTCCGCCTCGTCGAACCCGGAGGCGGAAAGCGCCGCGGGGGCCGCCTCCCGGGACGACAGTTCCGCATGGAACCTCGCGCCCGCGAGGGCGACCTTCGAGAGCTCCGCCTCCACGGCGGGCCCCATCCTCCCGGCGGCCTCCCGGCGGAGGGCGGAGAGCTCGCCCGCAGCGCGAACGGCCTCCTTCTCCTCCCGGAGGAGGTCCTCCCGCACCCGCCTCTCCTCCTCGAGGGCGCCCGCGAGGGCATCCCGCTCCGCGCGCAGCTCCCCGAGGTGGGAAACGAGCTCCCCGACCTCCTTCCCGTACTTCCTCTTCAGTCTCCGGATCTCGCTCAACCGGGCTTCGACGCGCTCCCGGCGCTCGGGATCCTCCGTCGCCCTCCCCGCGCGGGACGCGAGGTCGCGGGAAAGCTCCTGTACCTCCTCGCGGAAGGAGCGGAGCCGCTCCGCGGCCTCCGACAGGCGCGGGTCCACCGCCGCCGCTTCCCGGATGCGGGCGAGGGCGAACGCCATCGCGGCGAGGGCGGCGTTCTCCGACGACGCCAGCGCGTCGTCGGCCGAACGGAGAGCCTCTCGGACTTTCGCGGCGTTGCGCAGGAGGGCGAGTTCGGCGGCGAGCGCCTCTTCCTCCCCGGGAACTAGCCCCGCCTTCGCGAGTTCCCCGATTTCGAAGTCGAGGGTCTCCGCACGGCTCCGGGCCCCGGCCCCCCGGGCCGCCGCCTCTTCCGCCTGCCGCCTCAGGGCCGCCACCCTCCGGTACCGCCGCCGCATCCCGGAAGCGTGCGCCCCCACGCCCGCGAAATCGTCGATCGACGCCAGCGCCGCGGCGCGGGAAAGGAGCTCGGGAACGCTGTGCTGTCCGATCATCGTCAGCAGCATCGGGGAGAGGATTGCGAGGATCGGCTGGGCGACGGGGCGGCCGTTCAGGTAGGCGCGGCTGCGGCCGGCCGCGGGCAGGACGCGCCGCAGGACGACCTCTTCCTCCCACGGCAGCCCCGCCTCCTCCCAGGCGTCGCGCAGCTCCTCGCGCCGGGAGAGGTCGAAGAGCGCCGACACCTCGGCCTCCGGCTCCCCGGTTCGCACCGCCATCGGGTCGGCCTTCTCCCCGAGGGCCAGCCGGATCGCCTCGACCAGCACGGACTTCCCGGCGCCGGTCTCCCCGGTGACCACGTTCAGCCCCCCGGCGAAGGCGACGCGCACGTCCTCGAAGATGGCGAGATTCCGGACGGTGAGCTCGATCAGCATCGCGGGGGGACGGTCACCGCTCTCCCCACTTCAGCTTGGTGCGCAGGACGGTGAAGTAATCCCGGAAGGGCGACCGGAAGAACCGCAGGGGGGCCTCCGCCTTCCGGACCTCGACCACGTCCCCCTCCCGGAGGCCGAACCCGACCTGGCCGTCGAGGGTGAGGAAGACGTCGGTCTCCCTCGAGCACAGCTCGGCCCGCACCACCAGGTTGTCCGGCACCACGAGGGGCCGGAACGTGAGGGTGTGCGGGCAGATGGGGGTGATCAGGATCGAGTGAAGCGTTGGGTAGATGATCGGCCCCTGCGCCGCGAGGGAGTAGCCGGTGGAGCCGGTGGGGGTCGAGATGATCAGGCCGTCCGCCTTGAAGGTGGACAGGTACGTGTCGCCGACCGTCGCCTTGATGTCGATGATCTTGGCGAGCGCCCCCTTGTTGACCACCACGTCGTTCAGGACCGTGTAGTTCGCAACGCGCTCCCCGAGCCGGTGGACGTGGGCGACCAGCATCATCCGCTCGTCGTAATCGAAGTCGTACGTGAAGATCCGCTCGAGGACCTGGTAGAGTTCGTCGAGGGTGATAGCGGTCATGAAACCGAGGGAGCCGAGGTTCACGCCGAGGATGGGCTTCCCCGTCGTTCCCACCACGCGGGCCGCGGACAGGAGCGTCCCGTCCCCCCCGATCACGATCAGGAAGTCGCACCGCTCGGGCATCTTCGCCCGGACGACGTGTTCGGGCCGCCCCACCAGGGCGGCGGTCTCCCGGTCGAGGACGACCCCCCTGCCGCGGGCGTCCAGCCACTGGCACAGCTCGGAGACGATGGATTGGGCCCGCGGATCGGTGTGCTTGGCGATGATGCCGGCGCACTTCATCGGGTATCAGGATAATCCATCGGGGGGAAAAGGGAAAGCGGCATAGGCCTGCCGGGACGGGCTATTTCCCGTTGCTCGCCTGCCGGATGATGCTGCGGATCATGTCCGGGAAGATGAAGGCGTGGAACGGCAACATGGAAAACCAGTAGAGCCTGCCCATAAGACCTTTCGGGTAGTGGTATGCGGTCTGGATCAGGGTGTTCCCCTCGATGCGGAACTCGAGCCACGCCTTTCCGCCGACCTTCATGTGGGCCTCGAGAAGGAGCCTGCGGTTCTCCTGGAGGTCGATCACCCTCCAGACATCCAGGGTGTCCCCCACCCGGAGGTCCATTTCATCCCTCCGGCCGACCGAGTCGCCGAACCCGCCGATCATCTTGTCCATCACTCCCCGGATCCGCCACAGAAGGTTGAAGCTGAACCACCCATCCTTCCCGCCGATGGACTTCACCGCCCGGAAGATGCTCTCCGTCGGGATCCCGGCAAAGGTCTCCTGCCGGATGTCGCGGAACACCGAGCGGGAGATCTCCTCCTCCAGGTCGGACCGGTAGTGCATGGGGATGCTGTCGGTCCAGCGGCTGATCACCTGTTCGTGCTCGATGGCCTCGACTGCACGGGCCACCGCCACCTCGAAGGAAACGGGGGTGATGGAGGGGAACAGCTCCCTGGCGCGGTCCGTAGAGAAGGTGCCCGGGGTTTTCCCGAGCGTCTGCAGGATCTGCAGGAACATCGAGGCCATGAAGCCGGAATACGGCGTGAGGACCATCAGGATGAAGGGGGAGATCCGTTTCGCGGAGATGGGGAGAGGGATGAAGACCCTCTTCAGCCTCATGACCCGCGCCATGGTGACGAGCATCTCCCGGATGCTGAGAGGCTCGATCCCGACTTCCACCACGAGGGACCGGCCCGGCGGCAGGTAAATCGCCGCGATGAGGTAGTCGAGGACGTCCCGAACGCCGATCACGGGGACCCTCGTCTCCATCCAGCGGGGGGTCGGCAGCACGGGCAGCTTCTGGACCATGTTCCTCAGCGCCTCGAAGAGGAGGCTGCCAGACCCCAGGTCGAGCCCCGTCCGGAACCATACCGTCTGGATCGCTTCGGGACGGGAGCTGAGCGCATCCCCGATGTCGATCAGGGTCCTCAGCATCGGGATCTCCTCGTCCTCCCTGCGGTGCGCCCCGAGGAAGATGATCCGGCGGACCCCCGACTGGATGCAGGCGTCCCGGTACACCGACGGGAAGACCTTCCTCCGCTGCAGGAACTCGGGGTTGGTGCCGAGGAAACGGACCGGGTAGAAAGCGACCTCGATCCCTTCGGTCGCCCGTTTCAGGACCTCCGGATCCAACGGGTCTCCTTCCACGATCTCGGGGATGCGATCCGCGAAATGGCCGAGGGACCTGCGGTTCTCCGCGAGGACCCGGAGGTGGACGTCCTGGCGGGCGAGGAGCTTGATCATCAGTCTCCGGCCGAGGTAACTCAGCGGGCCGGGCAGCAGGACCCTGGTTTTTCCGTTTTCCCCCATGTTCAAAGGGTATTTTGCCCGAATGCCGGCGCGGATGCCATCCGGTTCGACCGATCTGGGGCATAATGGAGGGAACCGTGAAGCCGATGCGCGCCCCGCTCGCCGACCGGATGCGGCCGGCCACCCTCTCCGATTTCGTCGGGCAGGAGGAGCTGCTGGGGGAGGGGAGGTTCCTCTCCTCCGTCCTCTCCGCGCGCCCCCTTCCCTCCCTCATCTTCTGGGGGCCGCCGGGATCGGGGAAGACCACCCTCGCCCGGATCCTCGCCGCGGAGACGAACGCCGTCTTCCTCCCCTACTCCGCCGTCCTCTCGGGCGTGAAGGAGATCAAGGAGGCCCTCGCGGACCTGAAGCGCTCGCGCGCGATGGACGCCATCGACGCGGCGCGCCCCGCCATCCTCTTTATCGACGAGATCCACCGGTTCAACAAGGCGCAGCAGGATGCCCTCCTCCCCTTCGTGGAGGACGGCACGATCACCCTGTTCGGCACGACCACCGAAAATCCCTCCTTCGAGATCCGCAACGCGCTGCTGTCCCGGTGCCGGGTTCTGGTCCTCGTCCCCCTGCTTCCGGAGCACCTCGCCCGGATCCTTTCCCGCGCCCTGGCGGACGGGGAGCGCGGCCTCGGGAAGCCGGAGGGGTTCCTCACGCCCGACGCAAAGCGGCACATCGTCGCCGTCGCGGACGGCGACGCCCGGGTGGCCCTGAACGCCCTCGAGGCGGCGGTCGCCATCGCGGAGCACAAGGGGCTTCCCGCGGTCGACACGGGGACCGCGGAGGAGGCGCTGCGCAGGAAGGCCCTGCTGTACGACAAGGACGGTGAGGAGCATTACAACCTGATCTCCGCGCTTCACAAGAGCCTCCGCGGCTCGGATCCGGACGCCGCGCTCTACTGGCTCGCCCGGATGCTCGCCGCGGGGGAGGACCCGTACTACATCGCGAGGCGGATGATCCGGTTCGCCTCGGAGGACGTCGGGAACGCGGCCCCCGGGGCGCTCCAGGTCACCCTCGCCGCGGCGGAGGCGTACCGGACGCTGGGAAGCCCCGAGGGGGAGCTCGCGCTGGCGCACGCCGCGGTATACCTCGCCACGGCCCCGAAGAGCAACCGCGTGTACACGGCGTGGGGCCGGGCGACCGCGGACGTCGAGGCGGGGGGCAGCCACCCGGTGCCGCTCCACCTCCGGAACGCGCCCACGCGGCTCATGAAGGAACTCGGCTACGGGAAGGAGTACCGGTACCCGCACGACTTCGCGGACGCCTTCGTGCCGGAGAACTACTTTCCCGAGACCCTCGGGAGGAGAAAGTATTACGACCCTTCCGAAGCGGGACACGAGAAGGTGATCGCGGAACGGCTGAAGGCGTGGTGGGTGAAGAAGGGGGGAGGTCAGTCCTCCCAGTAGATGCAGGATACGGGGCACAGTTCGATCGCCTCCTGGATGGCCGCGGCGTCGGCCCCGTCCGGGTCGTAGACCTCGGCCCGGTTGTCCTCGTCGAACCGGAAGACCTCCGGCACGATGTCCACGCACACCCGGCACGAGATGCACCTCCCCTTGTCCACCCGCGGGACCTGCGCCATCGCGCCTCCCGGCTACACCGCCCCCTGCGAACCCGGCGTCAATCCCCGGGCGCCCAGACGGATTTCCCCTTCCGGTCGATGTAGCCCACCTTCCCCCCGGTCTTCACCCGGGCAAGCCCGTCCAGGAACTCCGCCGCCTCGTCGAACCGCGGCTCGATGACCATCTTTCCGGTGTTGTCGATGTACCCCCACTTCCCGGAGCCGACGCCGCCGACGTTCACCGGGGCAAGCCCCTCAGTGAACTTCCCGGGGAAGTCGAAGCGCGGCTCGATCGCCACCTTCCCTTCCCGGTCGACGTACCCCCACTTCCCCCCGTCGATCTGCGGCGACGGGACGCGCTTGACCCGCCCGCCCTTGTTGACCGCCGCGAACCCCCCGGAGAACGGGAACGCCCCGTCCCACTTCGTCGGGACGACCACCTTCCCCGATCGGTCGATGAACCCCCACCGGTCGGAGACCATGGCGATCGCCCTCCCATCGAAGAACGGCATAACGAGGTCGAACCGGGACGTGTCGATCGCCACCTTCCCGGTCCGGTCGATGTAGACCCCCTTCCCGTCCCGCACCACGACGGCCACCCCTTCCGAGAAGCTGTAGGCGCTCTCGTACGCGGGGGGGACCACCTCCTTCCCCGCGCGGTCCACGAACCCGAACTTGTAGTCGGTCGTGACGACCATTCCGAGGCCCTCCGAGAACGGGTAGGCGCCCGCGTATTTCAGCGGTACGGCCACCTTTCCCGTCAGGTCGATGTACCCCATCCGGTCCCCGGACTTGACCATCGCCAACCCCTCGCGGAAGACGCCCGCCAAGTCGTATTTCGGATCGATGACCACCTTCCCCGCGCGGTCGATGTACCCCCACCTCGCGTCGTTTCCCTTCGCGATCCGGACCGGCGCGAGCCCGGCGGAAAAGGAGAGGGCGGCGGCGAAGCGGGGGTCGATGACCACCTTCCCCGCGCGATCCATGTACCCCCATTTCCCGCCCCGGAGGACCGGGTAGAGCCGGTCCGGATCGTCCCCGGCCGTGGCGATAGACGCGGCGGCGAGAAACAGCAACGCCATCCCCGAAATGAACGCTTTCCTCATGCGGACCCTCCCGTCGCCCACGCGATTTTCCCCTCTCTGGGCAATCTCTTCAGCCTGGCTTCGAGCCGGCACGCCTCGGCCCGCGAATCGCATGGGACGCACCGGAGCAGGACCAGCGGCGGATTCGCCCGTGTGAAGGCCGCCCCCTTCCCCTCCCGGTGTACCCGGAACCGCTCCTGCGGATCCTTCGCGGTGCCGGTGTAGACCTTCCCCCCGCGGCACGCGATCATGTACACCCACCAGGTCCCGTCCCGCTTCTCCCGCTCCATGTCCCCATCTTCCCTCCCCTGCGGGGAGAAGACAATCTCCTCCCGGCGCACGGCCCGTCGCAGATCAAGGCCGCCGGATTCCCTTCGGCCGCCCGCACCCCGGACAGGGGTCGAGTTCCGCACGCCGAGTCATGTATTCGAGGAACGCCGTGACGTACGCGGCGTGACTCCAGGTCAGGGGGGACACCGACAAGGGGGCGTCGTCGAACGGGTGGACCTGCTCTGCGAGGACACCGCTCGGAAGGGCCCTCTTCGTGACCCAGAGGAGGATGTCGAGGGCGGGGGCCAGATCCGCGGCGTTCTTCGCCCGGGCGATGTGCCACTGGGCAACCCACAGCGTGCAGACGAACCAGGGATTCCCGGGAACGCGTCCGACGTCCTTCGACACCTGGTGGTAATGGTCGTTCTCGTAGCGGGCGAGCCCCCCCACGTCGGTGCGGACCCAGAGCCGTTCGCGCACGGCGTCCATCGTCGCCTCGATCCGCGGGTCGTCGGGCGGGTACATCCCGAAGTACCAGAGGGCGTACAGGCTCGCGTCGAGCGTGCGGTCCGCCACCCCCTCCGTCGTCAAGGTCCTTGCGAACCGTCCCCACTCCGGGCGGTACAGGAAACGGTCGGCCGCGGCCCGGATCCCGTCCGCCGCGCTTTTCCACTTCAGGGCGAGGTGCCCTTCGTTGAACCGCCAGGCGAACCGGGAGGCGGATACCAGGCCTGCCCAAGTCGCCGCCACGGTGAAGGCGTGGACCCCGTACCGCTCCTCCCACAGGTCGTAGCTCGGGTGCGGCAGACCGGTCGCCGGGTCGACGTACGACGCCATCCAGTCCGCCGCGCGAACCACCAGACCCCGGTACTTGTCCCGCATCCACTCGACGTCCCGGTACCGGTCGACGTGGTTCCACAACGCCCAGACGACCAGCCCCGTTTCGTCCTCCTGGATCGGCAGCTGCTTCCCGCCCTTCCCCTGCCACGGGTGCCACGAACTGGCCAGCGAGCCGTCGGGGTTGTACTTGTGGAGGAAATACCCTTCCTTCGCGATGACCCGGTGGCAGAAGTCGAAGAATGCCCGGCTGTTCTCGACGTGCCCCGCGAGGTCGAGCGCCCGGGCGACCAGGGCCCCGTCCCGCGGCCAGACGTAGCTGTAGGTGTCCCGGGAGAACCCGATGATGTCGTGGTCGTTCGCCGCCGTGATCCCGCCGCCGTTGTCGATCTGGGTCCGCAGGATCAGGAGGCTCCGGCGGAACGCCTCCGCCGCCGCTTCCGGCACGTCCCCGAAGTCCCACTCGGACTTGTCGACCCAGAGCTCCCAGTAGGCGCGGGTCCTGCCGAGGAACTCCTCCGGGCCGCGGGACACGACGGCGCGGTTGATCGCCGCCACCTCCTCGAAATCGGTCCCCGCGGCCAGCCAGGAGTACACCGGGACGAATTCCCCCGGGCGGGTCGCCGCGTGGATCGCCACCGTGGAATCCACCGACCCCTGCGCGATGGGGTTCCCCGAAAGGGTCCCGTCCTCGGCGTCCCGCCACGTTCCCTCCGCGCCGAGGAACTCCTTGATCCCCGTGGCCCACTGGTGGACACCCGCCGCGATCTCCGGGGCCTGGCTTCCGGGAACGGCCCCGTTGACGAGGAACCAGCGCCGCCCCTTGTAGTGGAAAACGCACTTCCTCTGCGGCTCGTAGTAGGCGGTGTCGCCGACCGCGTTCCCGAGGATCCGGAAGTCGTGGTGCAGGAAAATCCGGACCTCCCGCGGCGCCCCGGAAAGTTCCTGGATCGCGAACCGGCGGACCAGGACGTTCGCCGACATGTCCACCGCGTCGTCCACCTCGATGCCCAGCTCCAGCGCGGGGTGGAAGAGGCGGACCCCGGTGACCAGGGTGCCGGGCCGGTAGCGGAGATCCCGGACCCATCCCGGGTCCGAAAGCCACCGGAACGCCCCCGCCGCCCACACCCCCAGACGGCACGGCCCTCCCTGGGTGTGATTCTCCATCCCCACATGCGGGAAGTAGACGTCCCGGAGCTGCCCGGAGGCATCGAAGTTGACGAGCAGGCTCCCGTTCGAAAGCGGCAGGTCTCGGGGCACCGGAAGACCCTCCCTTCCTGTCAGTTAGAGACATCGCCGTCCTTGACGTTTCGGGGGACCGGGACTATCTTCGGGAATGGTTTCTCGCCGTATCACCTACCCCTCCAGGAGGAGCGACGCGATGCCGAGATTCTCCTACCAGGATCCGTTCCCGCTCGGAAAGGACACCACGAAATAC
>DASWBR010000211.1:0-1755 GCA_036390495.1 Candidatus Deferrimicrobiaceae bacterium
GCGAGGAAATCCGCCACCGTGGACAGGGCCACCGGCACCGCCTTCGCCAGCGGGAAGCCGTAGATCCCCGTGCTGATGGACGGGAACGCCACGGTGTGCAGCCCGAGTTCCGCCGCGATGCGCAGGGCATTGCGGTAGCAAGAGGCGAGCACCAGGGCCTCCCCCCGTTCCCCGCCTTGCCAGACCGGACCGACCGCGTGGATCACCCGCCGGGCGGGAAGGCGCCCCCCACCGGTGACGACCGCTTCTCCGGGAGGGCACTCCCCCCTTTCCTCACGGATCGCGCGGCACTCCGCGAGGATCGACGGGCCGCCCGCGCGGTGGATCGCACCGTCCACCCCCCCGCCGCCCAGGAGCGTGGAGTTCGCGGCGTTCACGACGGCGTCCACATCCTGCTGGGTGATGTCGCCCAGGACGAGTTCGATGACGCGGCCATTGATGTCCTTTTCCATGGGTTCATTATAGTTCTGAACAGGTCCGACCGGGGAACCCGGTCAACCGGGGAGGGCGCATAATGAAACGGAACGCGCCTCGAGAGAAATCCGTCGCTTCCGCGGCCCGCGCCGTTGCGGCGGCGCTCCGGCGCGACCGGCCCCTGCGGGCGTTCCTCCTCGCCTTCTCGAGGGCGGTCTCCGGGGCGGGGGGAGCGGCGTTCCTCGCGGGCGGGTACCTGCGCGACATCGCGGAAGGGGCGCCGGGGGGAGACGTGGACCTGATGGTCGCGGGCCTCTCCCACCGGGAACTGGGGGAGGCCCTCTCCTCCCTGCCACACGCCCGCCTCGGCATCCGGAAGGTGGTCTCCGCCGGGAGGCATTTCCCCGTGTACCGGGTGGCGACCGCGTGGCGCGACGGGTACGTCGACGTCTCCACCGCCCGGGGAGGCGGCCCCGCCCGCCGGTGGGACCCCCTGGCCCAGGCCCTGGACGACGCCTCGCGGCGGGACTTCACCTTCAACAGCCTGCTGTACCCGCTCTCCACGCGGGGGAACCGCCTCGTGGGAGAGCTGTTCGACCCTTTCGGCGGAGTGCGGGACCTGGCGCGCCGCACGGTCCGGTGCGTCGGCGACGCGGAGGCCCGTCTCCGGGAAGACCCGCTGCGGGCGTTGCGGGCGCTGCGGACGAAGAGCGAACGGAAGGGGTTCCGGATCGACGGGGCGACGTACGGCGCGGTGCGCCGCCTCGGGCCGGTGCTCCTCCCGGACGTCCCGGCGGACCGGCTCGTCAGGGAGCTTCTGAGGTCCCTCGCTGCGGACCCCGACGGGACGCTCGAGGAGCTGCGGCGCTCCGGGATCCTGCGCGCCCTGCTCCCGGAATTGTCGCGCCGGAAGGGAGGGGCGGCACGGGCCGGGCGCCGGTACCGTTCTCTACGGAAAGCCCTCCGGGCCCCCATCCCCCCGGAAATCCTCCTCGCGAACCTCCTCGCCGACCTCTCCCCGGGCGATGCGGAAGCAGCGGCGCGTCGCCTCCGGTTCCCCAATGTCCGGCGCGTCGTGCGGACCCTCTTGGACCTGCACGCGCTGCAGAGGCCCGGCAGGGGGCGGTTCCCCATGGCACGAACCGAGGCGATCCTCGCCCGCGCCAAGGATCCCCGGGGCCTGATTGCGCTGTACCGCGCCGTTCGCCGCTCCACCGGCCGACCCGCAAGGGATCTGTCGCGCTTCCTCGCGCGGTGCGAAAAGATCCCGAACTGGATCGACGGGGAGTGGCTGTGCCGGAACGGGATCCCGGAAGGGCCGGCCCGCGAGGAACTGCTCCT
>DASWBR010000212.1:0-1783 GCA_036390495.1 Candidatus Deferrimicrobiaceae bacterium
TTGCCCTCCACCGCTGCCGGCCCGGCGGAAACCGCACCTGCGTCCGCCGCACCCCCGGCCAGGGGGAAAACGGAAGTCGCCTCCCTGCCCGCGGGCACCCCGGAGCCGAAGCCGCGAGCCTGGTCGGCGGCCGATCTTCCCGCGGCTCCAGCCTTGCGGACAAGTTCCGAGTCCGCCCGGATCGTCCCGGGGGCGTCCGGGCCGGGCGCCGCAACGGGCGCTCCGGAAAACCGGGCCGGGAAGGCGACCGATGCCCCGGGAGATGCGGCCCCTGCGCCTGCACCGCGCGTCCTCGCCGCACCCCCTTCCCGGCTCCTGCGTCCCCTGCCGTACGGGCGGGAGATCGTCCTGGACGTGGCGCCGGAGGGCAGGGAAGGTGCCGGGGACCGGGTTGCCGCCGCCGCGCGGCGGCTGGGCGGATCCGTGGAGCGGGTCGAGCGCGACCCTTCCGGCTCGGACGTCGTCGCGGTGCGGGTGCTGCTCCCGGAGCCCGCCGCCCCGGCCTTCCTTTCGGAACTCGATCGGATCGGGAAGGTGCCTCCGGAGGGGAAACCGGCGGAGGTGGACATCCCGGCCGGGCCGACCCGCGGAACGGTCGCCTACGCCGTCCGCATCCGCGTCCGCTGATTTCAGATGAAGTCGCCGCCGGCGTAGCGGCGGGAGACTTCCTTCAGCCGTTCCCGCTCCCGGAGGTACCGTTCCCGCATCTCCCGCAGCCACTCCCCGTGGGAACGCATCGCTTCGCGCCCCTGCCAGTTGTGGGCGGGCGGGACCGTCCGCAGCGAGATGCCGCCGTCCCGCGGCGCCACGTCGCCGGTCGCCCCGCAAAGGAGGCAGTACACCCGGCAGCCCCCGCGGAACTCGAAATACCTTCCGCCGCACGCCGTGCACACCGGTCCCTCCGGGGGATCGGGGTCGGGAGCGGAAAGCGCCGCGGAGAGGGCGGCGACCGACGCCTTCGCCTCCTCGGAGAGGAGCGCCTCCCCCGGCAGGGCGGCGTGGACCACCGCCCGCCCGCGGATGTCCATCCCCATCCCGCGGAGGAAATTCTCGACGCCGAGGAGGGCGTGCCCCTCCCCTCCGGCCACCCCCGCCGTGGCCACCGCCACCGCGGGTTTCCCGTCGAGCGCCTCGATGTGTTTCCAGAACTGGAGCCCGCGGTCCAGGAACCGCTGGATCGCGGAGTTCGGACCGCGAAGGTAGGTAGGGGCCGCGACGACCAGCGCGTCGGCGTCGAGGATCGCCGCCAGCACCAGGCCGTAGTCGTCCTTGAGGGGGCACTCCCCCGCCAGGCAACGGTAGCACCCCTTGCACGGCCGGATCTCCTTCTCCGTCAGCCGGAGGATCCGGAGTTCCGGGGGGCCGGGCACGCGCTCCGCGATCGCCTTGACGAGGAGTTCGCAATTCCCGAGCTTGCGCGGCGACGCCACGATCCCGAGAAGCTTCCTCATTTCCCCTCCAGGTATTCGTCGAAGATCGCACGGAACCGGCGGCACGACCCGAACTTGAGGTACGGCATCACCCCCGCCGTCGCCTCCCGGGTCATGGGCACGAATTTCCCCTTCGCGCGGGCGCACACCTTCCCACCGTGGAGAAGCTGACCCTCGGCGTACGCCAGCCGCCCCGCGTCCTCGGCCAGCCGGCTGCGCACCTCGATCTCCTCGCCGACAGGCACCGGGGCAAGATACTTCACCGTGATCTCCCCGGTGACGTACATCGGGTGCTCCTTCCCGAACACGGTGGCGGCCCACCCCATCGTCTCGTCGAGAAGGGCGGCGACCAC
>DASWBR010000213.1:0-1643 GCA_036390495.1 Candidatus Deferrimicrobiaceae bacterium
GTAGCTCCTTTCCCGATATGCCCGACCGTCCGGGCAGGTATTGTCCGCAGCAGCCGACCGCATGATGCCGATTCCCATTATCGGAAGGTCCGCCGGAAATCTTCAGGGAGATTCTGCCATTTTCCCTATCCCCTGGCAAACAGGGTCGGGCGTAGAATGGAGCCGTCCCCGGCGCTCCTACGCTGACGGGCGGCCTTGCCGACGACGCCCATGCCGCACGCGCGCACATCCCCCTGTCCCCCGGGGGTCCATCCGGAGGCCCCGACGCCAGGGACCCCGTCCACGCCAACCCGCCGGCGGAGGTGTACGCCCTGCTCTCCTCCCGGCCGGAGGGACTCGCCCCGGAGGAGGCGGAGGGGGGACTGGCCCGCTTCGAGTTCGGCGTGCCGCGCACCATCGCGCGGGTGAAGAATCCGAAGAACGCGTGGATGTTCACCCAGGAAATGGGAGTCGACGTGGCGCTGAACCAGGCGGACCTGCTGGGACACCTCATCGTCGAGGAGATATCGATGGAGGAGCTGCGGTTGCCCCCCGAGTGCGTGCCGGTGGCGGCGCTCCTGGGCCCGGAGGGCGGGAAATGAGGGCGGTGGTGCAGCGGGTGTCGCGCGCGGCGGTCACCATCGGCGGAGAAGCCGTGGGGAGCATCGGTCCGGGCCTGGTCGCCCTGGTGGGGATCCGGCGGGGGGACGATGAGGCTGCGGGCCGGTGGCTTTGCGACAAGCTCCTCCGGCTCCGGGTGTTCGAGGATCCGCAGGGAAAGATGAACCGGACCGTGTCGGAAGCGGGCGGGGGGATCCTTCTCATCTCCCAGTTCACCCTCTACGGAGACGTCCGGAAGGGGAACCGGCCGGGATTCGAGGAGGCGGCCCCGCCGGAGGAAGCGGAGCCGCTGTACGACCGGATGGTGGCGCACCTGCGGGAGGTCTCCACCGTTCCCGTGGCGACCGGGCGCTTCCGCGCCGAGATGGCCGTCGAACTGGTCAACGACGGTCCCGTCACGATCCTCCTGGAACGGTAATCCTCCCCGGGGGGACGGAGTGGTACACTCGGGCGGAAGCGTGCAACCCCGCCGCCGGCGGGACGGGAGAGGAGGGGGAGCCATGGACGAGAGGTTCCGGAGGGGACTGGAAACGGTCCGGAAGATCGACGCGGAAGGCGCGGAACGCCTCGAGGCGGCCCTAGCGGAAATCGCCCCCGACCTGTACCGCCACATCATCGGGTTCGCCTTCGGGGACGTGATCTCCCGCCCCGGGCTGGACCTCCGGACGCGGGAGATCGCTACCGTCTCCGCCCTGACGGCGCTGGGGAACGCGCAGCCGCAGCTGCGGGTCCACCTGGGCGCCGCGCTGAACGCCGGGTGCACGCGGGCGGAGATCGTGGAGGTGCTGATGCAGATGGCCGTGTACGCCGGGATCCCCGCGGCGCTCAACGCCCTCTACCTGGCAAAGGAGGTCTTCGCGGAGCGGGACGCCCGGGGGCTTTCGTAACCGGAAAGAGGTTGACGGCCCCGCAGCCCGGCGGGTATGAATGGTGAGTCCGGTTTCATCCCGGGCGACTCCACCCCACGGAGGGATGCGATGCGCAAGACCTTCTCCGCACTGCTGGTGGCCGCGCTGGCGCTCGGCATCGCCGGTACCCCGGCG
>DASWBR010000214.1:0-7266 GCA_036390495.1 Candidatus Deferrimicrobiaceae bacterium
GCGGCGGCGGGGGCGGCTCGGGCTTCTTCTGCTCCGCGCAGGCGGAGAGGCCGATCGTCGCGGCCAGCACCAGCACGTAGAACATCGCCAGATACTTGCGCATTGGTTCTCACTCCTTTCCCTCGGAATTTATCCGTATTCGCGGATAATGCAACGTAGGCGTATGCGGCGAACTATAGCACAAGATTTTTCCGATGCAATATTTTTTTTGGGGTCCGGGGGAACATTTTCCCCTCCCCCCGCCCGATCTTCGAGGAGCCGTCGGGGGCCGGTTACCGGACTCCGGACAGGATGCGGCAGAGCCGGTCGAGCTCCTCGGCGGAAAAATAGGAGATCTCGATCTTCCCCTTCCTCGCCGAGCCGCGCAGCCGCACCCGTGTCCCGACGCGTCGAGCCAGCTCCTCCTCCAAATCCTTAAGATGTACGTCCGCACTGGACGGTTTCCCTGCTCCACGGCGTTTTACGGGCGAAGCGCAAAGCCGCTCCGTCTCCCGCACCGAAAGCCCGCGGCGCATTACGGCTTCGAAGACCGGCACCACCTGCTCCGGCGGCGCTCCGAGCAGTGCGCGCGCGTGCCCGGCCGATAGGCGCCCGTCGGCCACGGCCTGGCGGACCGGGGCGGGGAGCTTTAGGAGCCGCAGCGTGTTGGCCACCGTGGCCCGGTCCTTCCCCATCCTCGCGGCCACCTGCTCCTGGGTGAGGGAAAAGTCGTGAATCAGCCGGTTGTACCCCTCCGCCAGCTCGATGGGGTTGAGGTCCGTGCGCTGGAGGTTGTCGACCAGGGCCACCTCGAGCGCCTCGCGGTCGGTCAGCTGCCGGACCACCGCGGGGATGGCGGAAAGGCCCGCCGATTCCGCGGCGCGGAAACGACGCTCTCCGGCGACCAGCTCGTACCCGTCCGGGGTAGGCCGCACGGTAACGGGCACGAGGACCCCCTTTTCCCGGATCGACGCGACGAGTTCGGAGAGCGACTCCGGTGGAAACGTCTTCCGTGGCTGGAAACCGGCTGCCCGCAGATTCGCCAGCGGGATCTGAACCAGACCGGATTCCTTTCCCCCTGCGGGGGGTGCGGTCGGGGTCAGGAGGGCGGACAGGCCCCGGCCGAGGGCCTTCTTCTTCACGGGGTCGCCTTTTCGTTCCATCGGCTCACCATTTCCTTCGCCAGCTCGAGGTAGCTCTGCGCCCCCCGGGAGGAAACGGCGTACAGCAGGGCCGGTTTCCCGTGGGAGGGGGACTCGGAAAGTCGGACGTTGCGCGGTATAACAGTCTGAAATACTTGTGTTTTTAATGTCTCCCGGGCCTCTTCCGCCACCTGGTGGGAAAGGTTGTTCCTCGAGTCGAACATCGTGAGTACCACCCCTTCGATCCTCAGCTCGGGATTCATCCCTTCCCGGATCCGGTCGATGGTGCGGAACAGGCTGGAAAGCCCTTCCAGAGCGTAATATTCGCACTGAAGAGGAATCATTACTGAATCGGAAGCGCAGAGGGCGTTGACCGTCAGGAGCCCCAGGGACGGCGGGCAGTCGATGACGATCACCTCGAAATCCCCCTCGATCGGCGACAGCGCCTCGGCGAGGCGCCGCTCCCGCCGCTCCATCGTGACCAGTTCGATCTCGGCGCCGATCAAATCGGAGGATGAGGGCAATATGTGGAGGAAGGGAAGCTCCGTCTCCCGGATCGCCTCGGCCACCGGGATCTCCCCCATCATCACGCGGTAGATGTTCCGTTCCGTGTCCCCCCCCGGCGCCCCGCCGACGCCGGAGGTGGCGTTGGCCTGCGGGTCGAGGTCGACCAGGAGCGTCTTCCGCTCCATCACGGAGAGGGAGGCGGCGAGGTTGATCGCGGTGGTGGTCTTCCCGACGCCCCCCTTCTGGTTGGCGACGGTGACGATGCGGGCCAAGCGGGCTTCTCCCGGGGAACGGTCGTGCGCGCCGGCGGCGCGACGGTATCTTGTACCACGCGGGGAGCCCGGGGAGGAAGGGGAAAACGCCCCCTCACCGTTCCCGGTGCGCGCGCCCCTCCTCGAGGTGGAACCGGTGCAGGAACCGGTGGATCACCGGGGCGAAGAGGATGCCGGTCACCACGATGAAGACCAGCCCGGAGAAGAGCGCGTACCCGGCGGCGAACAGCTTGCCGGCCGTGGTCCGGAGCTCCGTCACCGGCCCCATCCCGCCCAGGATCATCGCCGCGTTCAGGATGGCGTCCACCCAGGGGATCCCCTCGATCCAGTGGTCCCCCGCCACGCCGAGGAACAGCGCGGCGCAGACCACGAGGAGGGCGACGCCTCCGTTCCGGGCGATCCTCCTGAGGTACGCGCCCTTCGAAATCAGCGGCTCGTGGCGTTGCTCGTACAAGGCGTCACCCCTTCGTTGCGGGTTCGAACTCGAGGATCTCCCGTTCCCCCATCCCCCGCGGCAGGCGGAACCGCTCCCTGCGGATCACCGTCCCGGGAAGGGTCTCCGCGGCCCCTTTCCGTGCGCCGGGCCCCACCAGAAACAGGAAGCGCCCGCCGGGCGCGAGGTACGGCGAAAGGAGCGCCGCGGTTTCCGCCGGGGAGGCGGTGGCGCGGGTGACGACGTGATCGAACGTCCCGATCGGCAGGGGGAAACCTGCCCCCGCCCGGCCCTGGACCACGGCCAGGTTCGACAGCCGGAGAATCCCCCGCACCCGCGAGAGGAAGGCGCACTTCTTCGCGGACGCCTCGAGCAAGGTCACCCGGGTGCCCGGAAGGCAGACGGCTAGGGGGATGCCCGGGTATCCCGCGCCGGAGCCGAAGTCGAGCAGCCTCCCGGGAAAGGGGGCGAACCGCAACGCCAGAAGGGAGTCGGCGACGTGCTTGACCGCAACCTCCACGGGATCGGTGATCGCCGTCAGGCGGATGGAGCGGTTCCAGCGGAGCATCTCGGCGGCGTGGGCGGACAGCAGGTCGGCATCCTGGCCGGAAATCCCGATACCCGCCTCGGCCGCCACCTCCCAAATCAACTCCGGCCCGGGCCCCGCCGGCTCACGGGACATGGACGCCCCCGATCGATGTTCCACGTGGAACAATCCGATAACCTGCCGCCGCCGAAGGGATTTCCTGCATCAGCCGGCGGTTTCCCCCGGCGCCTCCGGCGGGGGGCCTCCCCCGCCCCTGCGGAGATACACGAGCAGGAGAGCGACCGCCGCGGGGGTCACGCCGGGGATGCGCTGCGCCTGGCCGATGGAGGCGGGACGCACCCGAACGAGCTTGTCCCGAACCTCGGCGGAGAGGCCGGGGACGGTCCCGAACGGGAACCCTTCAGGGAAGGACATCCCCTCGTATTTCCTGAGCTTTTTCGCTTCCTCCTCCTGCCGCCGGATGTAGCCGTCGTACTTGATGGACAGCTCCGCCTGTTCCGCCGCGCCCGGCGTCGCCGTCCGCAGGTCCGGGTCGCACGAAAGGAGCATCGCAACGGTCACCTCCGGCCGCCGGAGCGCCTCCGCGTACGTCGTCCCGGGTCGCAGCGGCGCCCCCCCGGCCTCTTCCACCGCCGGGCACAGCGGGTGCGGGGGCGCGACCCGCGTCGTTTCCAGCCTCCTGCGGAACGCCTCGATCCCCTCCCGCTTGGCCAAAAACCGCCGGTACCGCTCTTCCGGGAGGAGGCCCACCCGACGGCCCGTGTCGGAGAGCCGCAGGTCCGCGTTGTCCTCCCGAAGCAGAAGCCGGTACTCCGCCCGCGACGTGAACATCCGGTACGGCTCCTGCGCCCCCTTCGTGGTCAGGTCGTCGATCAGCACCCCGGTGTAGGCGTCGGCCCGGGACAGGATCACCGGAGGCTCCCCCCTCACCCGGAGGGCCGCGTTGACCCCCGCCACGAGCCCCTGCGCCGCCGCCTCCTCGTACCCGCTGGTGCCGTTGATCTGCCCGGCGTGAAAGAGGTTTTTCACCAGCTTCGTCTCCAGGGAGGGGTGCAGCTGCACCGGGTCGACAAAGTCGTACTCGATGGCGTACCCGGGGCGCACGATCTCTACGCGCTCCAGGCCCGGGATGGTGCGGAGCATCTTCAGCTGGATGTCGTACGGCAGGCTGGTGGAAACCCCGTTCGGATAATATTCCGCCGTTTTGAGCCCCTCGGGCTCCAGGAACACCTGGTGCCGTTCCTTTTCGGAAAACCGGACCACCTTGTCCTCGATGGAGGGGCAGTACCGCGGCCCGATCCCGCGGATGATCCCGGAATAGAGCGGGGAACGGGAGAGGCCGGAGCGGATCGCCTCGTGGGTGGCGGCATTGGTGTACGTCATGTAGCAGGGAAGCTGCGGGCGCCGGATCTCCCGCGTGTCGAAGGAGAACGGCACCGGGCGGTCGTCCCCCTCCTGGCGGACGGTCTTCGAGAAATCGATCGTCTTGGCGTCCAGGCGCGGCGTCGTCCCCGTCTTCAGGCGCCCGACGGAAAAGCCCAGGGCCCGGAGGGAGTCCGACAGGTGCATCGCCGGGAAATCCCCCGCCCTTCCGGCCGGATAGCTCACCAGCCCCACGTGGACCAGCCCTTTCAGGAAGGTTCCGGTGCACAGGACCACCGTCTTCCCGCGGTACCGGACGCCGAGGTTCGTGTCCACCGCCACCGCCGCCCCGCCCCCGGCCACCACGGAATCCGCGATGGCCTGCTTCACGTCCAGGCCGTACGTCGACTCCAGCGCCTTCTTCATCCGGAGACGGTAGAGCTGCTTGTCCGCCTGGGCGCGCGAGGAGCGCACCGCCGGCCCCTTGCTCGTGTTCAGCTGCCGGAACTGGATCCCCGTGGCGTCGATGTTGCGCCCCATCTCGCCGCCCAGGGCGTCGATCTCGCGGACGAGGTGCCCCTTCGCCAGCCCCCCGATCGCAGGGTTGCAGGACATGAGGCCGATGGCGTCCGCGTTGATCGTCAGCAGGAGGGTCGCGCACCCCATCCGGGCGGCGGCGAGGGCGGCCTCGCAGCCGGCGTGTCCTCCGCCGACCACGATCACGTCGTATTCCTTCGGATATTCGTAGGGGGTCCCGCTCATCGCCCCGCCGGATGTTCCACGTGGAACATTTCCGTTTCTTCTTTTGATTTTCCCTATTTCCCGATGCAGAACTGCCCGAAGACCGCCTCCAGGACCTCTTCCGGGGCGACTTCCCCCAGCAGCTCCGCCAGGGCCCCCGCCGCCTCCCGGACATCTTCCGCGGGGAACTCCAGCGGCATCCCCGCCCGGGAGGACTCCACCGCCCGGCCAAGGGCGGAAATCGCCTTCTCCACCGCGAGGCGGTGTCGTGCGCGGGTCAGCGGGGCTTGGTTAAGTATAGCACCCTCCCCCGGTCCGACTTCCGTTGCGACCGCGGCGAGGAGGGCATCCACTCCCTCCCCCGTCCGCGCGGAAACCCGAAGGAGCGCCCTCCTCCCCTCCCCCGCGAACTCCTCCCCGGATTCGGCGGCGGGAAGATCGGCCTTGTTCAGGACCACGAGGTGCGGAAGCGCCGCGACCTCCCCGTACGCCTCCCGGTCCCCCTCCCGGGCCGGCCGGGCGCCGTCGAGGAGGAAGAGCACGAGGTCGGCGGAAGCGATCACGTCCCGGCTGCGCCGCACCCCTTCCCGCTCCACCGGGTCCCCGGATTCCCGAAGCCCCGCCGTGTCGACCAGCAGAACCGGCACTCCCCCGACGGAAACCTCCGCGTGGAGGTAATCCCGGGTCGTCCCGGGAATTTCCGTGACGATCGCCCTCTCTTCCCCCGCCAGGCGGTTCAGCAGGCGGGACTTCCCGACATTCGGAACCCCGGCGATGGCCACTGTCGCGCCGTCGCGGAACCGGTGCCCCGCCTCGTAGGTCCGGAGGAGCCCCGAAAGGCGCCTGGACAATTCAGATACCCGTTCTTGAAGTTGTCCGCCAGTTACCGCCGGGATGCCATCCTCCTCCGCAAAATCGATCGCTGCCGAAAGCAACGTGAGGAGCGAAAGGAGCCGTTCCCGCAGCGGGGCGATCGCCTCCCGGATCCCGCCCCGCAACTGGCGCAGCGCCGCCCTTGCCGCCGCCTCCGTCCGCGCAGCGATCAGGTCCGCGAGCCCCTCCGCCTGCGTCAGGTCCATCTTCCCGTTCTCGAAGGCCCGCCGGGAGAACTCCCCCGGCTCCGCGGGGGCGGCGCCCGCCGAACACGCCGCCCGGACGACCGCCTCCACCACCGCGGGGTTCCCGTGGAGGTGGAGCTCCGCCACGTCTTCCCCGGTGAAGCTGCGCGGGGAACGGAAGAAGACCGCCAGGCCGCTGTCGAGAAGATCTCCCTTTCCGTCGCGGACGTCGCAGCTCCGAAAGGTCCGGGAAGAGGTGTTGGCCGGGTCCACGCCGGTCAGGTGGGCGGCGATGCGGAACGCCTCCGGACCGGAGAGGCGGACGATGGACACTCCGCCGACCCCTGCGGGGGTGGCGGGGGCCACGATGGTTCTCCCGCCGCGACAGGAAGGGTCGCCCACGCCGCGCTTCCCCCTTCTACTCCCCCGCCGGGGACCCGGCGGGGCCCAGGAGTTCCTTCCCTTCCCGATGGAGCCGATCGAAGAGCTCCTCCATGGCGGGGTTCGCCCCGCGCAGACCGGCGACGACGCGGGCGGCCCAGTCGAAATATTCCCTGCGGCGCCCGAGGGACCAGTTCGGCGGGGGACTGTGGGTCACGTCCCGGAGGTTGCAGATCTTGTCCGCGAGCTTCACGCACTTGGCCGGGAGGCTCCTTTGCGGGGCGTGCTCCACCTGGAGCCGCTTCCGCTCCGCCTTGGGGAGCTCCCTGTCGTCGGTGACCTCGAGGACGATGGCCGCCGCTTCCTCCCCGAACAGGGCCCGGAGTTCCCCGGGCGTGGTGTCCGTGTCCTCCACCGTGTCGTGCAGGATCCCCGCGACCAGCGTCGGCACGTGCCGCACGCCGCCCACGCGCCACAGGGTGTCCACCACCGCGATCGGGTGGTTGATGTAGGGGGATTCGTCCACGTCCTTGCGGCGCTGCCGGCTGTGACGGACAGCGGCGAAGCGGAGGGCATCGAAGATCGCGGTCAGCCCGGCGTCTTCCGAGCCCATCCGATCCGCCTCCGGAACCGTGCCGGGCGGGCGCCCGGCGGTGCCCCTCACGCCTTGGCGGCCTTGGCCGCCTCGAGCTGCCGGTTGTAAAGGATCTGCTGCCCGATGCTCAGGATGTTGTTCACCAGCCAGTAGATGACCAGTCCCGTCGGGAAGCCCCAGAACATGAAGGTGAACAGGATGGGCATGAAGAGCATCATCTTCTGCTGCGCCGGGTCCATCCCCGCCGAC
>DASWBR010000215.1:0-13920 GCA_036390495.1 Candidatus Deferrimicrobiaceae bacterium
CCGCCCAGAAGGACGGCTCCATCCTCTTCGTCCGCCAGGTCGACCCGGAGTGCAGCGCCAGCAACGGCGACGCGCCGGGGATCGCCTCCCTCGCGATGCGGGCCGCCACGACGCGCTCGGCCTCCCCGGTGACGATCTCCCCCTTCAGCGCGTCCGGGTCGAACGCGCCTCCGTACGGGGCGCTCGCGACGCGGAGGATCTTCTCCGTGATATGGCGGTCTTCCGGGAGCAGGAGGGCCTTCCGGTTGGTGAACAGCAGGTTCGGAGCCTCCCGGACGCCGTTCCTGCCGAAACCCCACCGCACCGGGGCGCCCGAGATGAGGGTGACGACCCCGCTCTTGGTGTTTCCCTGGAGATCGAACGCCGCGTCGTATCCGCCCGCGCGGAGGTCGCGGGTCGCCGCCGCCACCGCCCTGCGCGTCTCCTTCGTCCCCCACTCCCGCTTCCAGCGCGAAATGTCCAGGGGGACGACGCGGTGGAGACCGGGGTTCCCCTCGAGAATGGGGGCGAACCGGCGGTCGACCACCCAATCCACATCGGCGCCGGGCGCGGCGTTTCGGAGAAAGCCGATCACCGGCAGGGCGTGGGCCACGTCGCCCAGGGCCGACAGCTTGACGATGAGGATCCTGCGGTATCCGGGCACCGGTGTATCATACACCCCGTTTCCCGGGTTTCGGACGGCGCCCTTTTTTCCTCCCAACCGGGGGGGGAACTCTGGTATATATAACTGTTTCGAGGAGGGATGGCCGAGCGGCTGAAGGCGGCGGTCTTGAAAACCGCTGGGCGGAAACGCCCCGTAGGTTCAAATCCTACTCCCTCCGCCATGGAACATCGCGGGAACGGCGGCACGCCGGAGAGGTGGCCGAGTCGGCTGAAGGCAACCGCCTGCTAAGCGGTTGTACGGGTAAAACCGTACCGAGGGTTCGAATCCCTCCCTCTCCGCCACCTCCTTCGCGGGAGGGGCGTAACCAATACCCCGAGCCGGGAACCCGGTAGTCCCGTAGGTTGTCCGTACGGAGAGGTGTCCGAGCTGGCCGAAGGAACGCGACTGGAAATCGCGTAGGTGGCTAAACCCCGCCTCGAGGGTTCGAATCCCTCCCTCTCCGCCACGAATTGCAGTACCCGGAGATCCGGGGATTCGAACACGAGCCCGCCGCCGACCGGATAGGGAGGGAAAGCGCGACGCACGGGAGCGCGGCAGGCGGGCGAGGCGCCGGGAGGGCGAAGGCCTGGTGGGCCGGAGCCTCATCGGTCGAATCCCTCCCTCTCCGCCATCACCACAGGTCACAAAGCGCCGCGTGCGGGACCGCACCGGCAATATCGAAAGAAGGAGCTTGGAGGAACGATGAGAAAGATCACACTCCTGGTCGTCGCACTCATGGTGTTCGCCCTCGCGGGCACGGGATGCAAGAAGAAGGAGCCGCCACCGCCGCCGATGCCCCCCCAGGGCGCTCCCGGCGCTCCCGGGATGCCCGGGTCTCCGCACGGGGAAGGCGCGCCCCCCGTGGAGAAGAAGGTCGTGGTCCCCGACGCGGTCAAGGCGGCTTGGAAAGCCGTCAAGGTCGAGGTGGAGTTCAAGGAGAAGAAGAGCAAGAAGCAGTACACGGTTGCGCTGAACTCGGAGTTCAAGGTGCCCGACTCCGACCTCACGCTGAAGGTGGGCAGCTTCCTTCCGCACTTCACGATGACGGCGGACCAGATCACCTCCGGCTCCAACAACCTGGAGAACCCGGCGGCGCAGATCGAGGTGTTCCAGGCGGGGAAGGAGATCTTCCACGGCTGGCTCTTCTCGAAGTACCCCGCCGTCCACCCGTTCCAGCACGACAAGTACGGGCTGGCGCTCCTCGAGGGGATCAAGAAGTAGGGGGACAGCCCGTTCCGTTTTCCACGGGGGATGGCCCGCCCGGGCCATCCCCCGTCATTTCGCCTTCCGCAGCACCTCGACCATCTGCCCGTGGATGTGCCCGTTGCTCGCCAGCAGGTCCGGCTGGTGGATGTCGTACGGCCCTCCGTCCAGCCGCGAGGCGACGCCCCCCGCCTCGTGGAGGATCAGCAGTCCCGCGGCCGTGTCCCATGGCTTGAGCTTCAGCTCCCAGAACCCGTCGAAACGCCCGCACGCCAGGTAGCAGAGGTCCAGCGCCGCGGAGCCGTCCCTGCGGATCGCCTGCCCGGTGAGGACGAACGCCCGGAAGTAGTCGAAGTTGTTGTCCGAGGAGGATTTCACGTCGTACGCGAAGCCGGTCGCGAGCAGCGATTTGCGCAGTTCCCGGGTCTTCGAGACCGAGACGGGCTTCCCGTTCCGGAACGCCCCGCCGCCACTCGCCGCGGTGAACGACTCGTCCAGCAGGGGGTCGTAGACCGCCCCCGCAACCACCTTCCCGTACCGCTCGACCGCGACGGAAACGCAGAAGCACGGGTACCCGTGGGCGTAGTTCGTGGTGCCGTCCAGGGGATCGATGATCCATCGGTACGGCGACGGGGACGGGAATTCCGGGCTCTCCTCCGACAGGACGCCGTGTTCCGGGTACCTCTCCCGGATCCGCCCGAGGAGGTACGCCTCCGACTCGTGGTCCACGTCCGTGACCAGGTTGATCTCGCCCTTGAAGTGGATCGTCTGCGCGTGGCCGTAGCTCCTCCGGAGGATCCCCCCCGCCCCCCGGGCGAGTTCCTCCGCGAAGGCCAGCAGCTCCCGATTCTCCGACATCCCTCTCCCCCTTTTCCCGGTGCCACCGTCGGACCACCGGAGATTATAATATCCGGGATGCGCCGCCCCCGGAAACCTTCCGGCTCGGGGCGACGGCGCCAACCGGAGGTCCCACGATGAGACGCCTCGCGGCCGCCCTGCTCCTTTTCTCCTGCACCCTGCTGGCCCTTTCCGCCTGCGCGTCGACGAAGGTCGCGAAGGAGTGGAAGCCCGGGGACACGGTGATCTGCCCGCACTGCGGACGGGAGTTCCCCCTTCCCGAAAAGCTCGGGCCCTGAGGGAGGGGACCGTGGCCGGCATCACCCGCTTCGGGGTTTCCCTGGACGGAAGGCTTCTCTCGAAGTTCGATCGCCTGATCGGACGAAAGGGGTACCCCAACCGTTCCGAGGCGATCCGCGACCTGATCCGGGACAGCCTGGTCCGGGAGCAGTGGGATCTGGGGGACGCCGACGCGGTCGGGACCCTGACGCTCGTATACGACCACGAGACCCGGGAACTGGAGGAGCGGCTCACGGAACTGCAGCACGCCCACTACCAGGCGATCGTTTCCACGCTTCACATCCACCTCGACCCGCACCATTGCCTGGAGGTCCTCGTCCTGCGGGGGAAAGCCTCCCTCCTGAAGTCCATCGCGGACCGGCTCATCGGAACGAGGGGGGTGAAGCACGGGACGTTCTCCGCCACCGCGGAAGGGGACGCCCTCGGGTAACCCGGCGCGCGGCCCCGCCGGGTGTTTTTTTCCCCCGATGGTAACACGATATGAAATATCGTGTTACCATCGGGGTGCAGGAGGCGAACATGCACATGGCAGATGCGCTTTTGTCGCCCGCCGTCGGGGGCGCCATGTGGGCGGCTTCCTCCGGGACCATCGCGTACTGCTCGTCGAAGGTGCGGAAGGAGCTGGACGACCGGAAAGTCCCCCTGATGGGCGTCCTCGGAGCCTTTCTCTTCGCCGCACAGATGATCAATTTCAGCATTCCGGGAACCGGGTCGAGCGGCCACCTCGGGGGCGGGCTCCTCCTGGCGATCCTGCTCGGCCCCCACGCCGCCTTCCTCGCCATCGCCTCCGTGCTGGTCGTGCAGGCGCTGTTCTTCGCAGACGGCGGGCTGCTCGCCCTGGGGTGCAACGTCTTCAACCTCGGGTTTTTCCCGGCCCTCGTGGCGTATCCTTTCGTCTACCGGAAGATCGCGGGGGAACGCCCCGGGCATGCGCGGGTCACCGTGGCCGCCGTCGTGGCGGCCGTCGCCGGGCTGCAGATGGGGGCACTCGCCGTGGTCCTCCAGACTGTCGCGTCGGGGATTTCCTCCCTGCCGTTTCCGGCATTCGTCGCCCTCATGCAGCCGATCCACCTCGCCATCGGGATCGTGGAAGGCCTGGCGACCGCTGCCATCGTATCCTTCGTGCGCAAGGCCCGCCCCGACATCCTCCAGGCGACCGTGGAAGCGCCGAAGGGCGGCCGTCACCCGTTCCGGAACGTCCTCCTGGCGTTTCTCGCCGCCGCCTTTCTCGCCGGAGGCATCCTCTCCTGGTTCGCCTCGGGCAACCCGGACGGCCTGGAATGGTCCATCGCAAAGGCGACGGGGAAAACGGGAATTGCATGGCGGGAACCCGGTATCCACCGCACGCTGGCCGCCCTCCAGGAGAGGTTCGCGTTCCTGCCGGATTACTCCTTCCGGAAATCCCCGGAAAGAAGGAGCGAATCCGCCGGAGCGGGACCGGGAAGGCAGGTTTCGGACGCCCGGAACAGGGAGGAAGGGGGCAGGATCGGGACCACCGTATCCGGGGTAATCGGCGGCCTGATCTCCCTTGCGCTCGTCTTCCTGGCCGGCTTTCTTCTGAAGAAGCGTTCCCGGGACGCCTGACCACGGTTCCACAGGGAAAATCCCATGGCATCGATCCAAGGGACCATACTGGATTTCCGGCGCCTGGAAGAACTGGCGGGGGGAGACACGGCCCTCCATCGCCTCGACGCCCGGGCCAAGGTCCTTTCGACGCTCGCGTACCTCCTCGCCGTGGTCTCCTTCGATCGGTATGCCCTGACGGCCCTCTTCCCCTTTTTCCTTTATCCCGTGGCGATCCTTTCCCTGGGAGGCCTCCCGGCCGGCTATTTCGCGAGGAAGGTCGCGCTGATCCTCCCGTTCGCGCTGGCGGTCGGCATGCTCAACCCGCTCTTCGACCGGGAGGTCATGGTCCGTCTCGGCCCGATCGGCGTCACGGGGGGATGGATCTCCTGCGGCTCCATCGTCGTGCGGGCCGCGCTCACCGTCAGCGCCGCCCTCGTCCTGGTGGGGGTGACGGGGTTTCCCGAAATCTGCCGGGCGCTGGAACGCCTCGGGGCGCCGCAGGCGTTCACCGTCCAGCTCCTTTTCCTGTACCGGTATATATTCGTGCTGACGGAGGTGGGGGGCCGTTCCTCCCGGGCGCGGGAACTCCGTTCCTTCGGCGGAAAGGGGCTGGGGATCCGGTCCTACGGGTCCCTCGTCGGGCACCTGCTCCTCCGGACGTGGATGCGGGCGGAACGTATTCACATGGCGATGCGGGCTCGGGGGTTCACCGGAGAATTCCACACCACGGCTCAATCCCGTTTCGGGATCCGGGAGCTCCTCTTCCTGCTTTGCTGGTCCACGCTCTTCGCCGTCCTGCGGCTTCGGAACGTCCCGCAGTTCCTGGGGGCGCTCGTCACGGGGCCGCCGGGATGAGCCACCACCTCGTCGAGGTGCGGAATCTCCGCCACGTCTATCCGGACGGCACGGTCGCCCTCCGGGACGTCTCCTTCCGGATCACCCACGGGGAATCCGTGGCGATCATCGGGGCGAACGGGGCGGGGAAGTCGACCCTGCTGATGCACCTGAACGGCTACCTCTCCCCGACCGGGGGAGAAGTCCGCGTCGGAGACCTCCCCTTCACGAAGAGGACGCTGCCGGACATCCGGCGAACCGTCGGCATGGTGTTCCAGGACCCCGACGATCAGCTCTTCATGCCGACGGTCTTCGAGGACGTGGCGTTCGGCCCCCTGAACCTGGGCCTGTCCGCCGTGGAGGTCGGGGAAAGGGTCCGGGAGGCGCTGGAGCGGGTCGGCGCGCCGCATCTCCGGGAAAGGCCGCCGTACAGGCTCTCCGGCGGGGAGAAGAAGCGGGTCGCGATCGCCACGGTGCTCTCGATGGCCCCGGACATCCTCGTCATGGACGAGCCGACGAACGGACTGGATCCGCTCGCCCGCAGGCGGCTCATCGAACTGCTGAAGGAGTTCCGCCACACCAAGATATTCACCAGCCATGACCTGGACATGGTCCTCGAACTGTGCGAGCGGACGATCGTCCTGCATGAGGGGGAGGTCCGCGCCGACGGGCCGACCCGCGAGATCTTCCGGAACGACGGACTGCTGGTGGAGTGCAGCCTGGAAAAGCCGTTGTCCATGCAGGGATGCCCGGTGTGCGGCGACAAGCGAGGGAAGAGATGACGCCGGAACGGGGAAGGGCGTGATCGCGAGGATGGCGGCGGGGGGGCTGCTCGCCGCGCTCCTCGCGACGGCGGTTCCGGATCCCCGCCCGGCGTTCGCCGGGCTCCCGTTCCTGACGGACGACGCCGAAACCCTCGGGAAGGGGACGTCGCAGGTCGAATTGTGGTACGCGGGGTCCACCGACAAGGAAACCTCCGGCGGCTCTGTCGTGAAAACCTGCCAGCATTTGCCCGGCGCGACCTTCGGCTACGGGGTGGCCGAAACGCTCGACCTGACCTTCGGGTTCGCAAGGCTTTGGGGGAATGTCACCGTGGACGGCCTCTCCTCGGACGACGCCGGCAGCGCCGTTTCCACCCTCAGCGCGAAATGGCAGTTCCTCGAAAATTCGGGATTCCGGCTCGCGGTGAAACCTCTGGTCGGGTACTCGCACAGATTGGGCCGGACGGGGGACGACCACACCGTTTCCTTCGGCGGATGGCTCCTGGTCTCCAGAGAGCACGAAGCCCTCGAGGTCAGCCTGAATGCGGCATTCCTGTACAACGACTACGGTTCGGCGGCGGAACGCGACGGCAGCCGGAGCGGCATCTGGATTTTTTCGGCCCTCGCGGAATACGAGGTTGCCCCGGAGCTGAAACTGGGGCTGGATGTCGGAGCTTCCTCCAATCCGGACAAGGCATCCGGCGAGATGCCCGCATATGCGCTCGCGGGTGCCGCCTACTCGCTGAACAAGAGTGTCGAACTCAGCCTCGGGCTGAAATTCGGCATCACGAAGCCCGAGCCGGATTTCGCGGGGACGGCCGGTATCACGTTCCGGTTCTGAGCCGGCCCGGCGTGTTATCCTGTGCGCGTGTTTTCCCTCCACGACACCGCGGTGGACGCGGCCGGAGGCACGGTTTGATCCGCCGGAAGGAAACCGCCCCGGGCAGCGGGGGACCGCCCGTCGAACTCCGGTACGGACACGGTACGGTCCCGCTTCCGACGGGGGCCTTCCGGCAACTGGACATCCTCTCGGCGAAGCCGCCGGTTCTTCCCCCTTCCCCCGGGACGCACATCGCGCAGCGGCTGGCCCGGCCTTCGGGCTCCCTGCCGCTCTCCCGCCTGGTCCGCCCCGGCGACCGGATCGCCGTCGCGATCTCGGACGTCACCCGGTACAGCGCGACCGATATTTTCCTCCCCCCGCTGCTTCGGGAGACGGACGCGGCCGGAGTTCCCCGGAACCGGGTGACCCTTTTCGTTGCGCGGGGGACCCACCGGGCGATGACGGAGCGCGAACTGCGGGATTCGATCGGGCCGGAGATCGACTCGGGAATCCGGGTCGCGCAGTCCGACCCGGAGGGAGACCTCTCCGATCTGGGGACGACATCCCGCGGGACACGCGTCCTCATCTCGCGACCGCTTCTGGAGCACGACCGGATCGTCCTCACCGGCACGATCTCGTTCCACTATTTCGCCGGCTTCGGCGGCGGGCGGAAGGCGCTGGTCCCCGGATGCGCCGGGCGGCAGACGGCCCACCAGACCCACTTCCGGATTTTCCGGACCGACGGGCCCGGCAAGGACCCGATGGCGCGGCCCGGGATCCTGGCCGGGAACCCGGTGCACGAGGACATCGTCGAGGCGGTGGCGATGGCGTCCCCGACGTTCCTGGTGAACACCCTGCTCACCCCCTCGAAGAAGATCTTCGACGTGGTCGCGGGGCACTGGCAGAAGGCCCACGAGGAGGGGTGCGCGCGGTACCTGGAGCATTACCGCATCCCCCTGGCGCGCCGCTACCCGCTGGTGATCGCCTCGGCGGGCGGCTTCCCCAAGGACATCAACCTGATCCAGTCCCACAAGGCGATGGACAACGCCTTCCTCGCCGCGGAAACCGGCGGGGTGATGCTCCTGCTCGCCGAGTGCGGGGACGGTTTCGGGAGTCCCACGTTTTTCCCGTGGTTCCGTTTCGGGGACCCGGATGCCCTGGAACGGGAACTCCGGGCGAACTACCAGATCTACGGGCAGACCGCGCACGCGGTACTGACGAAGGCCCGCGCCTGCCGGGTCGTGCTCGTCTCCTCCCTGAAGGCAGATGATGTGGAGGCGATGGGGATGACACCGGCGGCCTCCCTGCCGGAGGCGCTGCAGATCGCGAAGCGGATGCTGGGAGAGCTCCCCGTCCCGCTGGTCATCCCGGACGCGGGGTACGTCCTGCCAGATCCCGCTTAGGGGGACACTCTCCGGTTTTGATATCCACCAGGGAGGAAGGGGAAGAGTGTCCCCCGCCACGAGAGAAGGAGGTTCTCCATGCAAGGTTTCCGGAAGCCGGAGGGGATCCCGCCGAAGGCTCTGGCGCCGGGGGTGACGGCGAGGATCGTCTCCGGGGAGAAGCTCATGTTCTCCCTCGTCACGCTGGAGCCGGGCGCCGTGGTGCCGACGCACTCTCACCCGCACGAGCAGGTGGGGATGATGGTGTCGGGGACGATGGAATTCACGATCGCGGGCGAGACGCGGACCCTCTCGGGGAACGAAATGTACGTCGTACCGGGAGGCGTGCCGCACGCGGCGAAGGCCGGGCCGAGGGGGGCGGTTGCCCTCGACGCGTTCTCCCCGCCGCGCGACGAGTACCGGTAACGCATCCGGGAACAGGCAGCGCCCGGGGAGCAGGCGCTTCCAGGGGACATCCTTGAGGCTGTGCCGGCGGGGGCGCCCCCGGTAAGGGACGCCCCCGCCTCCCCCCGGGTTACGGGGACTGCATCGGCGCCAGTTCCGTGAACTTCGCTCCCTTCTTTCCGGTCTTCGCCTTCGCCTCCGCCGCCACCCACCGGTTGATGGCGGAGAGGTACGCCTTGATCGCCGCCTCGATGATGTCCGTGGAGCTCGCCCCGCCGGAGAAGATCGTCCCGTTGGAGCGGATCCGCACCCGGGCCTCCCCGATGGCGTCCTTCCCGGAAGTGACGGCGTTCAGCCCGAAGTCGATCAGTTTGAAATTCGTCCCGACGATCCGCTCGATGCACTTGTAGGCCGCGTCGATCGGGCCGTTCCCCGTGGCCGCCTCCTCGATGATCTCCTGGTTCCGCTGCACCTTCAGGGCCGCCATCGGCGTGGCCTTCGTCCCGGAAAGGATCTGGAGGTGGACCAGTTTGTACGTCTCGGGGACCTTGAACAGCTCGTCCTGGACCAGGATCTCGAGGTCCTCGATCATGACCTCCTTCTTCTTGTCCGCCAGGGCGAGGAACTTCTCGTAGACCGTGTCCAGCTGGGCGTCCGTCGGGTGGTGCCCCATCGCGGAAATGTGGTGCTTGAGGGCCGCCCGGCCGGAACGGGCCGTCAGCGTGAAGGTATGTGCCGTCACGCCCACGTCCTCCGGACGGATGATCTCGTACGTCGAGCGATCCTTGAGGATCCCGTCCTGGTGGATCCCCGAGGAGTGGGCAAAGGCGTTGGTCCCGACGATTGCCTTGTTCCGCTGGATGGGGAGGCCCATCAGCTTGGACACCATCCGGCTCGTCTTGGAGATCTCCTTCGTGTGGATGTCCGTGTACAGGCCGCCGAAGATGTCCTTCCGGGTCTTGATGGCCAGCACCACCTCCTCCAGCGACGCGTTCCCGGCCCGCTCGCCGATCCCGTTGACGGTGACCTCCGCCTGGCGCGCGCCGGCGAGAATCCCCGCCAGGGTGTTCGCCGTGGAGAGCCCAAGATCGTCATGGCAGTGCATCGAGAGAACCGCGTGATCGAGCGCCGGGACCTTCTCCTTGAGGCGCCGGACCCGGTCCGCCATCTCCTGGGGCGTTGCGTAGCCGACGGTGTCGGGAATGTTGATCGTGGTCGCGCCGGCCTTCACGACCGCCTCCACGGTGCGGCAGAGGTACTCGAAATCGGTCCGGGATGCGTCCTCCGTGGAGAACTCCACGTCGCGGCAGAGGGAGCGCGCGTACTTCACCGTGTCCACGCACCACTGGAGGATCTTCTCCCGGTCGGCGCGGAACTTCTTCTGGATGTGGATGTCCGAGGTGCCGAGGAAGGTGTGGATGCGGGGGCGCTTCGCCACCTTCACGGCCTCCCAGAGGGTGTCGATGTCCTTCTTCACCGCACGGGCCAGCCCCGTGATGATCGGCCCTTTCACCGTCCGGGCGACCGTCTGGACCGATTCGAAGTCCCCGGGCGAGGAGGCGGGGAACCCCGCCTCGATGATGTCCACGTTGAGCGCCGCCAGCTGCCGGGCGATCTCCACCTTCTGGTCCCTGGCGAGCTTCGCCCCGGGCACCTGCTCCCCGTCCCGCAACGTCGTGTCGAAGATCAGAACCTTGTCCGCCATGACAACCTCCCCTTGTAGGATGTTTTCTCCTCTCCCCCAAAAAAAAACCCGGGAGCATCGGCTCCCGGGGGACATTGGAAAAACAAAAACCGCGGGAGCCTGCCGGCCCCCGCGGTCCTGTCGACGTGTGTTTTGCTTACGCGCTCAGGCGGCGGTCCGGCTCCTGTCGGAGCGGAGTAGAGCGAGCCCGTGCAACCCGACCGCCTCGATGTTGGCTTCCCTGCGCTTCATGGCCTTATCAGATTACGGGCACGGGGTCCGCCGTGTCAAGCCCCGCCGGAAAGAATGTCACGGGGCCCTCTTCAGATCCCGCGGCGCCGCCGTCCCGCCCGACACCAGGAGCTTCACCGCCTGCTCGACGCTCATCGAAAGTCGCACGGTCTTCTCCTCCGGGAGGAAGAGCACTTCCCCGAGGTACAGGTTGTTCGTGGGAACGTACACCACCGCCAGCCGGCGCTCCCCCTCCTCAACCGTCATCGTCCGGAAGCCGAGGGCGAAAGACCCCTCCCGCGGGTACTCCACCAGCAGCACCTCCTTGAAGGAGCGGGTGCTCTCCGGGGAGAAGGCGTTGGTGAGCTGCTTGATGGTCGAGTAGATCGTCCGGAAGAGGGGGATCCGCTGGATCAGCCGGTCGAGACCGTCCAGGATCTTCCTGCCCACCACGTTCCGGGCGAAGAGCCCGACCAGGAAGATGACGAGGATCCCCGAGAGAATCCCGGTCCCCGGAACGTGGGTCGCGCCCGGAAAGATGGCCCGGACGATCCCGCCGATCACCGGGGAGAAGAGGTTGTCCACCTTCTGGAAGAACCAGAGGAGGAGCGCCACCGACACCAGCAGGGGAACGGTGACGAAGAGGCCGGTGACGAAACTCTTTTTCAGGTTCCCGGACACCGGGGTATTCTATCGTAAACGCCTTCCTCGGGGGTACGGTCATGGAGCACGCGGTGGTGATGGCGGGGGGATCCGGAACCCGGTTCTGGCCGGAAAGCCGCGCTCGCCGGTCGAAGCAGTTCCTCGATCTCACCGGGGGCGGGCCGATGATCCGGGAGACCCTCCGGCGCCTCTTCCCCGTGATCCCGCCGGAGCGCGTCTGGGTCGTCGCCGGTCGGAAGGACGGCCCCCACCTCCTCCCCGGCGCCCTCGGGATCCCGAAGTCGAACATCCTCCTGGAGCCGGAGGGACGCAACACCGCCCCGGCGGTGGCGTACGCCGCGGCGTGCATCGCCCGAAGGGACCCCGACGCGGTGGTCCTCGCCGCCCCGGCCGACCACGCGATCGGGGACCTCAGGAGGTTCCGTGCCGTAATCCGCAAGGGGTTGCGACTGGCCCGGGAAACAGGCCGCTTCGTCACGCTCGGGGTTCCGCCCACGCACCCGGCCACCGGGTACGGGTACATCGAGAGGGGAAGGTCGTTCCCCGGGCGGCTGAAGGGGGCGTTCGAGGTCTCCCGGTTCGCCGAGAAGCCCGACCTCGCCACAGCCCGGAAGTTCCTCCGGACGGGCCGCTTCGACTGGAACAGCGGCCTGTTCCTGTTCCGGGCCGACACCTTCGCCGACCGGCTGGAGCGATTCCTGCCGGAGGTGCACCGCGGGATGCGGCGGGCCTTCCGGGGGGACCGGAAAGGGTTCGGGGACCGGCTCCGCGCCGCATACCGCCGGATGCCGGCGGTGTCGGTCGACTACGGGATCCTGGAGAAGGAGAAGGGGATCCTCGTCCTGCCGGCGGACATCGGGTGGAACGACCTGGGTACGTGGCGTTCCCTCCACGAGTTCCTCGGCAGCGCGGGGGGAAACGTCACCTTCGGGGGCGTGATCCTCGAGGAGTGCCGGGACTGCCTGGTCCGGACGGACGCCGGGGTGGTCGCGGTGCTGGGAATGGACGGCGTGGTGGTGGTCCGAAGCGGGGACGCGGTGCTGGTCTGCCCGCGCTCCCGATCGGAGGAGGTGAAGCGTATGGTGGAGGAGGTCCGGCGGCGCTTCCCGGCGCTGGCCTGACCCCCTCCGTCATTCGAGGACGTCGCCGAACAGGGTGACGATGCGGCGGACCTCGTACTCCAGCGTCCCCCGGGGGATGGAGATCGTCACCGTGTCGCCGATCCTCCGGTTCATCAGCGCCTTCCCCACGGGCGCCGCCATCGAGACGAACGATTTGTTCCCGTCCGCGAGTTCCGGGATCACCAGGGTGTAGGTGACCTCCTCCCCGCTTTCCAGGTTCTCGACGGTGACCTCGCTCCCCAGCCCCGCCCGGTCCTTCGGGACGGAGGCCACGTCGATGCGGGAGAGGTCCGCCAGGCGCTTCTGGATCTGCGTGAGACGCGCGTGGAGCGTGGACTGCCGCTCCTTGGCGGCCTCGTACTCCGCGTTCTCCGAGAGGTCGCCCTGGCCCAGCGCCTTCTGGATCTCCCGGGGGAGGGTGACGCGCAGTTCGTAGTCGATCCGCTGCGCCTCCTCCTCCAGTTTCTGGCGCGCCTCCCGGAGCAGGTCCATCCCCCCTACTGCTCCATCGTGAATTCCTGCATGTCGAACCAGAACCCGTTCTGCCCGATCGAGTCCACCTCGGCCCGCAGGATCTTCGCGTGCATCTCCTCCTCCTTCGCCAGGGCGAGGAACATCTCCTTCGCCGTCGCCGACTGGGCCGACGCCGCCATTTCGAGGTACGTCCTGTTCGCCACGATCTCGCGTTCCACGGCGATCTCCAGGATCCGGATCTCGTCCGCCTTGGCGAGCTCGGCCGCGCTCGGGAAGACGAACTTCGAGCTCTCCGTCAGCTGGGCCGCCATCGCGTCCAGTACCTCGGACGCCTTGGGGAGCAGCCCCTCCTTCCCGGACAGGATGGAGGTGAGGTGCCGCTCGAGCTTGTCCAGGTGCCCAACCTCGTCCGTGGCGAGGTTGATCAGCACGTTCTTGGCCTTCGGGTCCTTGACCGCCTTGGCCAGCTTCAGGTACAGGCTGACGGCGTCCTTCTCCCGGTCGATGGCCTTGTGGACGACGACGACGATTTCCGATCCCTTCATCGCGATACCCCCTTGTGCGGATTCTTCGATTGTACGCCGAATGGTCCTAGTGGAAAACGAGCTTCCCGCCGTAATGGCCGAGGACGACGCAGGTGGCCGTGCAGGCGGCCAGAAGACCGAAGTAAACCCAACCGGCGCCGGCGAGGGGCAGAGCGGCCAGGTCGGGATGGAAGGCCCGCAGCAGCACCGCAGGACCGGCCAGCGCCATCAGGACGAAGGCCCCCGCGATCTTGATCTTGAAGACGCTGGTCATGTACGCCTGGTACCGGTTCCACCAGTCGAAGAACCCCGTCGCCGTCGTTACGGGCGCCGCCAGCAGGCCGAACAGCGCCGTGACGAACGCCCCCGCCTCGAACTCGCGGACCCCCGTCGCGAGGTACAGGGAGAACGAGGCGAACGCCACCGGGAAAAGCCCCTGCGGGAAGTGGACCAGTATCGGGTGAAGATGCGG
>DASWBR010000216.1:0-5076 GCA_036390495.1 Candidatus Deferrimicrobiaceae bacterium
CCCCGCAGCGAAGGCGCATCAGCTCTCCGCGGTACACGCCCCCGAACACCCAGCGGAAGGGAACCCATGCCCGTCGAGGAGCGCAAGGAACTCCTGCGTCGCGAGGGGCGCGACAGGGCGCGCCTCCGGTCGGCCGCGCCGGGATCGCTCCGGGCTGGCGAGCGCGCGCAGGCCCATTTCCTCCGGGAATTCCCCCCGCGGCGGGGGATGGCCGTCGCCCTGTACGCGGCGGTTCCTGGGGAGGTCCCGACGGGGCGGATTCGGGAGGCGTACCTCGCCGCGGGGGCGAGGCTCTACTACCCCCGCGTGACAGGGAAAGGGACCCTCGCGTTTTTTTCCCACCGGGAAGGGGAGGGGTGGGAGGAGGGGCCGTACGGAATCCCGGAACCGCCCAGGCGGCGAGGCGCCCGGCCCCGGGGTGCAGGTTTCGCTCTCGTGGTGGTTCCTGGCGTTGCCTTCGACCAGGAGGGGCGGCGGTTGGGGCACGGCTTCGGATATTACGACCGGTTCCTCGGCACGCTCCCGGGGGACGTCCCCCGGGTGGGTCTCGCGTTCGCGCACCAGGTGGTGCCCGAGGTGCCGGTCGACGCGTGGGACGTTCCTGTCCACGCCCTGGTCACGGAAGAGGGGGTCGTCCGGGCGGCGCACGCCCCCGGTGTCCCGACCAAATAGATGCTCCACCGAGGAGGCACACCTTGAATACGTCGATGATGATCATCGTGGCCCTGGCGGCGCTGGCCGTCGGGCTCGGGCTGCTGGTGCTGACCCTGCTGTCCAGGAAGCGGACCGTGGAGGGAAAGGCGCGCGAGGAGGCGGGGAAATCCGAGGAGATTCTCCAGGGCGCGAGGAAGGAAGCGGAGAACATCCTCAAGGAGGCGACCCTCCAGGCCAAGGACCACATGCTCCAGGTCAAGCTCGACTTCGAGCGGGAGACCCGGGACAGGAAGAACGAGCTGATCCAGCTGGAGAAGCGGCTGCTCCAGAAGGAAGACCAGGTCGACCGGAAGAACGAACAGCTGGAGGCGAGGGCAGCGGAGTTCGGGCGCCGGGAGGGGGAACTCTCCGAACAGGTGCGAAAGCTCGACGCGGCGCGGGAGCAGGTCGAGGCGCAGCTCGCCCGGGGGAAGGAGGAACTCGAGCGCATCGCGGGGCTGACGGGGGAGCAGGCCAAGGCGGAGATCGTCGATCGGGTGGCGGAGGAGGCGAAGCTGGAGTCGGGGAAGCGGCTTCGCGCCATGGACGAGGAGTTCCGGGAGGAGGCGACCCAGAAGGCGCGGAAGATGATCTCCCTCGCGGTGCAGCGGTACGCGGCGGACTACGTCACCGAGCACGTGGTGACCGCGGTTCCCCTCCCGTCGGAGGAGATGAAGGGCCGGATCATCGGCCGCGAGGGGCGCAACATCCGGGCCTTCGAGGCGGCCACGGGGATCGACGTCATCATCGACGACACGCCGGAGGCGGTCATCCTGTCCGGTTTCAACCCGGTCCGGCGCGAGATCGCTCGGATCTCCCTCTCCCGCCTCGTGCAGGACGGGCGGATCCACCCCGCCCGGATCGAGGAGACGGTGGAGAAGGTGACCAAGGAGGTCGAGGACACGATCCGCGAGGCGGGGGAGCAGGCGCTGTTCGACCTGGGGATCCACGGCGTCCACGCGGAGCTGGTCAAGCTGATCGGGAAGCTGAAGTACCGGACCTCCTACGGGCAGAACATCTACACGCACTCCATCGAGGTCGCGTTCCTGTGCGGGATGATCGCATCGGAGCTGGGGCTGAACGCCAAGGTCGCCAAGCGGGCGGGGCTGCTCCACGACATCGGCAAGGCGGTGGACCACGAGGTGGAGGGGCCGCACGCCCTGATCGGCGCCGACCTCGCGCGCAAGTACGGGGAGTCCGCGAGGGTCGTCCACGCCATCGGGGCGCACCATGAGGACGAGTCGCCCCGCGACGTGCTCCCGATCCTCGTCCAGGCGGCCGACGCCCTCTCCGGCGCCCGGCCGGGGGCGCGCCGCGAGATGCTGGCGAACTACCTCAAGCGGCTGGAGGACCTCGAGGCGATCGCGAAGACGTTCGCGGGCGTGGAGAAGTCGTACGCCATCCAGGCCGGCCGGGAGGTGCGCATCATCGTCGACAACCAGAAGATCGGCGACGACGCCGCGACGATCCTGGCCCGGGACATCGCAAAGAAGGTGGAGACGGACCTCTCGTATCCGGGGCAGATCCGCGTGACCGTGATCCGGGAGACCCGGGCGGTGGAATACGCGCGCTAACGATGAAGGGGACGCAAACCTAGGGGGACATTCTTCGATTTAGGTCTACCGTCTGGGATGGAGGGGAAGTGTGTCCCCCGCCGGCACGACAGTGAGCAGGGGTGGTTGGAAGCTCATGTGGGTCTTGTTTCTCGGAGATGTTGTGGGCAGGCCCGGCCGCAAGGCCGTGGCGGAGTTCCTCTCGCGCCTCCGGGGCGTCCGGGACGTGGACCTGGTGATCGCCAACGGGGAGAACGTGGCCAGCGGGATGGGGATGATGGAGCCCGTCGTCCGCGAACTGTTCGACGCCGGCGTGGACGTCCTTACGGGGGGAAACCACGTCTGGGACAAGAAAGAGGGAATTCCCCTCGTCCGTTCGGAGGAGAGGATCCTGCGGCCCGCGAACTACCCGCCGGGCGTGGACGGAAGGGGGTGGGGGGTGTACCGGGGGCGGAGCGGGACCCCGTATGCCGTCGTCTCCCTGATCGGCCGGGTGTTCATGGGGGATTACGACTGCCCCTTCCGTTTTGCGGACGCGGCGCTGCCGGAGATCCGCCGGCAGGCTCCGGCCGTGGTGGTGGACTTCCACGCCGAGGCCACCTCCGAGAAGCGCGCCCTCGCGATCTACCTCGACGGAAGGGTCTCGGCGTTCGCCGGGACGCACACCCACGTCCAGACCGCGGACGCCCAGATTCTCCCGGGCGGGACCGGGTACATCACGGACACGGGGATGTGCGGACCCGCGGGGTCGGTGATCGGCATGGACCCGCAGGGGGTCCTCCGCCGGTTCCTCCTCCAGGTTCCCGTGCGGTTCGAGGTCGCGACGGGAGAGCCGGAGGCGGCCGGGGTCTTCTTCGGGGTGGATCCGGGCACAGGGGCGTGCCGCGCGGTGCAGCCGTTCCGCGTGTCCGAGACGCAGATGAGGAGCAGAGAGACATGGAAGACGTTCTCCGGTCCCTGAGAAGGGGCACCGTCGAGGTCATCACCGGGGAGGAGCTCTCCCGGAAGGTCGCAGCCTCGGCGCGGAGCGGTCGCCCGCTTCGCGTGAAGGCGGGGTTCGACCCCACGGCGCCGGACCTGCACCTCGGGCACACGGTGCTCATCCAGAAGCTGAAGCATTTCCAGGAGGCGGGACACCAGGTGATCTTCCTCATCGGGGACTTCACCGGGATGATCGGGGATCCCTCGGGGAAGACGGAGACCCGGAAGGCGTTGACGCCGGACGACGTGGAGCGCAACGCGGTCACCTACAAGGAGCAGATTTTCAAGATCCTCGACCCGGACCGTACGGAGGTCCGCTTCAACTCGGAGTGGCTCTCCCCGCTGCCCATCCAGGAGATGGTGCGCGTCGCGGCGCAGATGACGGTGGCGCGGATGCTGGAGCGGGACGACTTCCGGAGGAGGTACGAGGAGGAGCGGCCGATCTCCATCCACGAGTTCCTCTACCCCCTGTTCCAGGGGTACGACTCCGTGGCGCTCCGGGCGGACGTGGAGTTCGGCGGTACCGACCAGAAGTTCAACCTCCTCGTCGGGCGCGACCTGCAGCGGGTGTACGGGCAGGAGCCGCAGGTGGTCATGACCACGCCGCTGCTCGTGGGGCTGGACGGAGTCAACAAGATGAGCAAGAGCCTCGGGAACTACGTGGGGATCACGGAGGCCCCGGAGACGATCTTCGGGAAGATGATGTCCGTCTCCGACGAGCTCATGCTGACCTACTACGAACTCCTGTCCGACGTGAGCGTTGCGGAACTGGCCGCCCTGAGGACGGGGCTCGCGGACGGCTCCCGCCACCCGATGGATGCGAAGATCGCGCTGGCCCGCGAGATCGTGACGCGGTTCCACGGCGCGGCTGCCGCGCGGGAAGCCGAGGAAGGGTTCCGGCGCCGCTTCTCCGCGAAGGAGTTTCCCGACGACGCCCAGCGCGTGGAGATCCACGCCGGAAGCGGGACGACAGACCTGGCCACCGTGATCTCCCGTGCGTCGCGCATCCACACCACCAAGGGCGCGGCCCGCCGGCTGATCGCCCAGGGCGGCGTGGAGGTGAACGGCGAGCGCGCCACCGATCCTGCGGTCGTCCTGCCCCCCGCGGGCGAGTACCGGCTGAAGATCGGGAAGAAGGAGTTCGTGGTCGCCGCCATCCGCTGACTTTTTTCGTCCCGGGCGATTTTTTCCTTGCATCCCGGCGTGCGGTCCGGTACATTCTTCCATCCCCCGGAACCTCCGGCCCGGCGAGAAGAGAAAGCCCGCGGATCGGGAAAAAGGTATTGACAGGGGATGGTCTTTTTCGTAGATTAGAAAGTCCGCCCGCGAGCTTCATCCGGCGGCGGGAAACCCGGATCTTTGAAAACTGAACAGGGAGTGCGAGGCGCGAGCGGATCTTCGTTTTTCCCGCTTATTCGCAAATAAGTGGAGAGTTTGATCCTGGCTCAGAACGAACGCTGGCGGCGTGCTTAACACATGCAAGTCGAGCGCGAAAGGGGGGGGCAACTCCCCCGAGTAGAGCGGCGCACGGGTGAGTAACGCGTGGGTAACCTACCTCCCGGCGGGGGATAACTACTCGAAAGGGTGGCTAATACCGCATGAGACCACGGGGTCTTCGGATCCTGGGGCCAAAGGTCGCTCCGGCTTGCCGGGGCGGTCACCGGGTGATGGGCCCGCGTCCGATTAGCTGGTTGGTGAGGTAACGGCTCACCAAGGCTACGATCGGTAGCTGGTCTGAGAGGATGATCAGCCACACTGGAACTGGAACACGGTCCAGACTCCTACGGGAGGCAGCAGTGAGGAATATTGCGCAATGGGGGAAACCCTGACGCAGCAACGCCGCGTGGGT
>DASWBR010000217.1:0-1943 GCA_036390495.1 Candidatus Deferrimicrobiaceae bacterium
CCAGCTGTGCCCCTGGTGGAAGAGGTACCCGTCGGGGACGCGGAAGTATTCCACGAAGCTGCGGGGACGTCCTTCCGCCACCTCGGGAGCCGGGGCCCGGTGGCTCAGGTACCGCGAGAAGTAGATGAACCCCGTCAGGAACACCATGACGATGATGTACTCGACCCCCTTCGTTGCGAAGATGTCCACGTACGAGAAGCCTTCCATCGCTCTCCCTCCCTTACCGCAGGAAATTCCGCACGAGCTCCTCTACGAGGGGCTCTTCGATCTTCTCGACGATTCCCGCCGCGTACGCGCCGCCGTCCCGCATCGTCGCGCCGACCTCCAGGGGCCGGGCCATGTGCAGGCCGACGAACTCGTACAGGCGCGCCAGCTCCCGTTCGATCCAGCGGGGCGCCTCCGCCGCGCTCCGGAGCCCCACGGCGTTCCGCGCCATGTCGGTCGGGGACAGGGTGAGGAAGTACCCCTTCCGGTACGGGTCGTCCCTGGGCACGGTCGCCCGGGCGGCTTCGGACCGGACGGAGACCACCCGCCCGTCGAGGGGGGCGACGAAGCCGACCTTCCGGGTGCCGCGTACGACGGTGAAGAGCGGGTCGCCCTGCCGCACCTCCTTGCCCAGCTCGGGGAACTCGACCCGGTCGATCGACCCGACGACCTGCCGGGCGAAGTCGTCGATCCCCACCCGGGCGAGCCCGCGGGCCGCCGGGAGCGCCCACGTGTGGCCCCGGTGGAACAGGGCGGACGCCGCCGCCTCCCGCTTCCGGCGGGCCTCCAGCGCGTAGTCCGCCGCCAGGAACCCTGCAACCGTCAGGACGGCAAGAAGAACGGTCATGTCGGTGCCTCCTTCCTTATCCGAGGAACTGGTTTACGATCTTGCCCCACTGCGCTTCGCTCAGCCGCTCCCCGAACCCCGGAACCGGCTCGCCGCCGTCCGTCGCGGTGAGCCCCAGGTCGGAGGCGAACATCCTCTTCAGCCGCTCCCCCTCCCAGTCCAGCCAGCGCCTCGCGCTGTTGCCGTAGTACAGCCCCCGGATCCCTTCCCCCGTGAGGTGCAGCGAGAGGATCCACCCCTCGTTGTAGGGGTCGTGGTTGATCAGGGACGGGTGCGCGACGACCCGGGGGTTGACCGTGTGGATCACGCCGTCCGCCGGCGAGACCATCTTCACCACCCGCTGCCCGGAGTGGAGGAGGAAGCAGACGCCGTTCTCCCTCACCGCCGTCCCCTCCGGGGGGACAGAGACGCGTTCGACCGGGCCGACGAGCTGCTGGGTGAAGTCGTCCACCCCCAGCCGCGCCTCGCTCTCGTTCTCCCGGGCGATGGAGAGCCACACGTGCCGGGGGTGGAAGAAGCAATCCGTCTTGAGGAGGAAGCCGCGGACATGCTCCACGTCCTTCTCGGGGGCGTTGCGTTCCTTGAAGACCCCGCATTCGCAGTAGCCGGGGGTGCTGCACGGGCTCTTCAGGGCCGCACCCTTCCCCACCGGGATCATCTTCTTCATGGGGTACGCCTTGCAGAAGAAGACCGTGGTCATTTCCAGAAACGGGCATTTCCCCGCGCCCATGACTGCCTCCCTTCTGCGTCAGTTCGTCCGGAGCGCCGGGCGGATGACGTGAGCGAGGAGCACGATGACGTAAGCGATCGGGATGATGAGGTAGAACATGGTGTCACCTCCTCGTTTTGCTGACTTCCATAAGAGCAACCTCCGGGCCAACGGAAAACATCCGCCCGGCCAGGCTCCCAACCGCCCGAATGGAAATGGGAAATCCGGAACACGGGAATGATGCGCGGTGTCGCCGGGAGGCCGGACCCTGTTGAATTTCTCTACGGGATTTCCGGCTTTCCCCGCTTTATGACGGATTATCGGGGAGATATGCTGTTGCGGAATTCATCGGTCCGGAAAGAACTTCAACACCGCAACGGCGGCGGACCGGCACGCCGCACG
>DASWBR010000218.1:0-8080 GCA_036390495.1 Candidatus Deferrimicrobiaceae bacterium
CGTCCCGGCGCACCCGCACCTCCGGGGCGGCGAGGCGACGGAGGGCCGCCACCGCCCTCTCCGCGCGGTACTCCTGCGTGAATCCCAACAGGGCGTTCAGGACGACGATCGCGACGATCGCGACCGCGTCGGCCGGATCCCGCAGCAGGGCGGAGACCGCGGCGGCGCACAGCAGCACGACGACCATCGAGGAGGAGAATTGCGAGAGGAGGATCCGCCAGGGGGAAAGGAGGGGGCCTCCGGGGAGCTCGTTGGGGCCCGCCGCGCGCAGGCGGTCGGCGGCGGCGGCGGCGGACAGCCCGCGCTCCCGGTCGGTCCCGAGCGCCTGCAAGATGTCCGCGATGTCCCGCCTGTGCCAGCCGCTCATGGGGCGCCTCGTACCGTCAGGCTATGCCAACGGGATGAACCGGACAACGGTTTGTTCGGGTGACAAAAAACGTCAATTTTTTGACTTCCGGAAGGGCGCAGCGCCAGGAAATGTTCCGCCCCCGGCTTTGTCATAATAAATAACAACGGTTTTCCAATGGGTTACGTCGACCGCAATTGTGGCACGCCTCGTGCTAAATCATTCGTCCGGTATTGCCGATGTAGAAAACAACCCCGGCCGGAGAGTCCGGACCGGCAACAAAGGAGGAGGAAGGCATGAAGAAGGTCCTGATGGCAGTCGTCGCCGTTGCGGTGGCCGCGATGGCGGGGAGCGCGATGGCGGACACGGCCACCATTGCCGTGAGCGCGCAGGTACGTGGGACATGCAGGTTTACCGGCACATCCGCCATCAGTTTCGGGGTTCTGCCGTTCGATGCGGCCGGGAATGCCAGCGGTATCCTGACACCAGTGACCGGATCCGCGTCCTTCTGGTGCACGAACGGGGCAAGTTACACCATTACGGACGACGGCGGGCAGTATGGAGCGGTTCTTCCTGCCGGCTTCAAGATGAGAAGCAACACGGTGGTGCCGAGGGAATATATCGCCTACACCTTCGCCGTCACCAGCGGCAATACGACCGGTACCGGTAACGGATCGAGCAACCCCATCACGCTCAATTACGAGGCGACGGTGCCGGCGAGCTACACGAACAACACCCCGGACGCGTACAGCGACACGATCACGCTCACGATCACCCCGTGATCATCCGGTTGACCGATCCACCGCGGTGAATCGGATCGAAACAGACCAGGGGGGCGGCCAGCCGGCCGCCCCCCGCCGTTTGGGGGTCGCCGTTCCCCTCCGGCGGGACGGCCTGCTCTCCCTTGCGTTTCTCCTTCTTGCCCTTCTCTCCGTACCGCTCCCCGCCGCCGCGGGAAGCGCGCCCGTACCGGTTTCTGCGGTCATCCTTTCCGCAAGCAACTGCCGGTTCCGAACTGGTTCGACGACGTTGAATTTCGGGTTCCTCGATCCGGCCAACCCGGTGGACGTGACGGCCGGCGCCACCATCGGCTTCCGATGCAACGGCGGCCCCCGGAACGTGGCGTTCTCGATAACGAGAGACGACGGTCTGTACGGGTCCGGCCCCGGTTCCCCGCGGATGCGCCACAACATGCTGCCGACCGAGTTCCTGCCCTACGGACTTGCCCTGTCCCCGATCTCCGGCACCGTGCCGAGGAACACAAACCAGATCCTCACGATAAACGGGACCGTCCTGGGCGCCTCGTACGGGAGTGCCGCCTCCGGTGCGTATTCCGACACCGTCACCCTCACGATTCTCCCGTAGGCCGATCAAGGAAAATATGGAAGGTACCGGGGTCTCTGGTATAGTGCCACCAATGCCGCGCACCGTTCCGAGACGTCGACGGGGATTCCCCCCCCGGGTTGCCGTGTGCCTGCTGTCGTGCGCGCTCCTGGCTCCGCGCGCCGCGCCGGCGGGGGAGTGGCGCGTCGCCCCCATCCGGATCGACCTCGGCCGCGACGCGCGCAGCGGCGTGGTCACGGTCTACAACGAATCGGACGAACGCCTCCACCTCCAGATGAAGGCGTTCGAGTGGAGCCAGGACGGGGAGGGGAAGGACCGGTACGAGGAGACCGCCGACATCCTCTTCTTCCCCCGGATCATGATCTTCGACAGGAAGGAGGAGAAGATCCTGAGGGCAGGAGTCAAGTCGCCGCCCGGGGCGAGGGAGAAGGCGTACCGGCTGTTTCTCGAGGAGATCCCGGAACCGTCCAGGGCCCAAGGGGCCAACGTCGCCGTGGCGATCCGGTTCGGCCTCCCGGTCTTCGTGAAACCGGCGAAGGAGGATCTCCGGGGGGAGATCGCGGCACTCTCGATGACTTCCGGCGCCGTTTCCGCCCGGGTGGAGAACCGCGGGAACGTTCATATCGCCATCAAGACAGTCCAGTTCGTCGGGAAAAACGCCGGCGGAGAGGTGGTTTTCACGACGGAGGCGCCCGGCTGGTATCTCCTCGCGGGCGCTTCGAGGGGATACGGCGCGGATGTCCCCCCGGAGCGGTGCGGGCAACTCTCCCGGATCGACGTGGAAGTGAAGGCCGACCGACTCTCCTTTCGCGGAAACCTCGTTGCCGATCCGTCGATGTGCGCGCAACGGTAACCCCGGGCATCCGAGGCGCACCGCGGGGGCTCTCCGCATCTGGCATCTTCTCCTTGCGGCCGGTCTCCTCCTCCCGCCGCTTCCCGCGCGTTGCGCGGAATCGTTCTTCGTGAAGCTCCTCCTCAACGGCCAGGAAAAGGGCGTGTTCATCGTGCGCCGGTTGGACGACGGGGAGTTCCTGCTGGGCGAGCGGGACCTGAAATCCATCGGCCTGCTGCTGCCGCCGGGGGAATCGACGCTCCACGAGGGGGAGGGATACCGCCCGCTCCGGTCCATCCAGGGGATGAGCCATGCGTTCGACGAGAAGATCCTCACCCTGGAGCTCACTGCCGCTCCGAATCTGTTTCCGAAGCAGGTCTTCGACCTGCGGCCGGGGCCGAGTCCCGACGTCTATTTCCCCAGGGACCCCGGCGGTTTCCTCAACTACGCGGTGACGTATACCGGAGGGAATTCGCTCTCCTTCGAAAGTCTGGACGTCGCGGGCGAACTGGGGATCCGGTGGGAGGATTACCTCTTCTTCACCAGCTCCTCCTACGCCCACCAGCGTTCGGGGGACCGGTTCGCCCGGCTGATGACGAACGTGACGTACGACGCCCGCCGGTCGATGCAACGGCTCATCCTCGGGGATTTCCAGGTACCCGCCTCCGGTCCCTTCGGGACCGGCGTGCTCCTGGGCGGCGTCAGCTTCTCCAAGGTATTCCGGATCGACCCGTATTACGTGTACTACCCGACAACCCGCTTCTCGGGGGAAGTCTCTTCCCCGGCTTCCGCGGAGATCTCCGTCGACGGGACACGGATCCGCACGGAGAAGCTTCTCCCCGGGGAGTACGACTTCCGGAACATCTGGTATATCGGCGGGAGGAGGGACGTGTCGCTGGTCCTGCGCGACCCGTTCGGGCGGGAGGAGCGGGTGGCCCGGCCGTTCTACTTTGCGGACACCGTCCTGCGGGAGGGGGCCCACGAATACAGCTACAACCTGGGATTCCGAAGGGAGGATTTCGGGGAGGAGAGCAACCGGTACGGGTCGCTGGCGTTCTCCGCCTTCCACAATTACGGTGTGAACGATTCCCTGACGGTCGGCTTCCGGGGCGAGGGAGACGAGGAATTCGCGAACCTCGGCCCACAGGCATCCTACCGGTCGGACAGGGTCGGCCTGTTCTCGGTTTCCGTCGCCGGGAGCCTGGGCGAGGGGAACGGCGCGGGGGGCGCGGCCGCGTTCTCTCACCAGTACCAGGACCCGCGGCTCGGGACCCGGCTGCTCCTTCTCGGCCAGAGCCGGGATTTTTCCGCGTTTGGCGGTCTGAACCGGGCGGATCGTCTCCGGTACCTTGCGGGTGCGGGTGCGAGCTACGGTACGGCCGACATCGGGTTCTTTGCCCTGGATTACGCCGTCAGCGCGAAGCAGGAAGGGCCCGCACTCCGGGTCGCCTCCGCGCGCTACACGAAAAACGTCCTGCGTTCCCTGAACCTCCAGCTTTCCTTCACGAACGCCCGGGAGCGGGAGTCGGCGAACACCTTCTTCGCGGGACTTACGTATTACCCCTTGCCCGACACCTCGCTGTCGACCTCCTTCCGGAGGATCGAGGAAACGAATGCGTACACCGTCCAGGCACAGAAGAACCAGCCGGTGGGGGAGGGGTGGGGGTACCGGGTCACGGCGGCGAGGATCGACGCGCCGGATGCATCAACGACGAGCGTCAACCCGTTCGTCCAGTACAACGCGAAGCGCGGGACCCTCAGCGCGGAGTATGTCGGGGATTTCACGGACCCGGGGAAAAACCGGGAGAGTTACCGTCTCTCCACGGCCGGGGGGGTCGCCTACGTGGGCGGCGCCTTCGGTCTGAGCCGTCCGGTCACCGACAGCTTCGGCCTGGTCACGGTGGACAACCTCGCGGGGGTCCGGGTGTACCAGAACAACCAGGAGATCGGGCGGACCGACGCGAGGGGAAGGGTGTTCGTCCCGAGCATGGGTTCATACGTCGAAAACCAGATATCGATCGCCGACAGCGACGTCCCGATGGATTACTCGCTCGGGGAGGTGACCCGGCTGGTTTCCCCGCCCCTGCGGAGCGGTTCCGTCATCCGGTTCGACGCGAGGAAATACCGGGCCGTCACCGGGAAGCTGGCCGTCAAGCTGGACGGAAAGGTCCGGCCGGTGGAGTATCATGAGATCCGGACGATGGTGAGCGGGAAGGAACTCTCCTTCCCGACGGGGAAGGGGGGCGAGTTCTACCTCGAGAACCTCCCGCCCGGGACGTACGAAGCCGCCTTCGAGTTCGAAGGGAGGAAGTACGGCATCGCACTGAAGATTCCGGAGTCGGAGGAGACGATTGTCGATCTGGGAGAGATCGATTGTGAATAGCGCCGCCGTAAGCCTTGCCGTTCTCCTCTGCCTGTCCCTTGCCGGCGTGGCGGGCGCCGCCTGCACCGTGTCGGCGACCAGCGTCAATTTCGGCTCCTACGACGTCTTCGCGGCCACGCCGATCGACTCCACGGGAACGGTCACGGTGACGTGCGACCAGGCGCCGCCGCCCGACGTGGTCATCGCAATCGGCCCCAGCGGGATCTCCGGCGCCTTTATCCCGCGGCAGATGCGGAGCGCTTCCTCTCCGGACCGGCTGAACTACAACCTGTTCACGAACGCGGGGAGGAGCTCGGTCTGGGGGGACGGGGCGGCGGGGACGTCGACGGTGTTCCTGAAGAACGTCACGAAGAACCGTCCCGTGGTCACCACGATCTACGGACGGATTCCCCCGGGGCAGGACGTGTCCGTGGGGACGTACTCCGACTCCCTGACGGTGACCATCACCCCGTAATTCGCCTTTCCCCTCACCTGAGGCAGAGCCAAACGATTCCGTCCCGGCGGACGAAGTCGTACGCCAGCCGCTCCCCGCGTACGCGTTTTTCCGCAATCGATCCCCGGCCCTCCGGCTCCTCGCGCAGGGCGCGAATCGGCAGGGGGAAGACGTGGAAGTTCCCCTCGCCGCAGGGGGAGCCGGAAAGTTCCACGGTCAATCCAGAAAGCGTCAGCAGCGAACCGTACGCCGGTGACCGGAAGGCCGCGGTGATGTCGAGGACGAACAACCGGTCCGTCCCGCCGTCCGCCGGAAGGGTGACGAACCCCGCCGTCCCGAAAGAGCCCTGCACCCACGCGGACGGCACCGCGACGAGGAATTCGTCTCCGCCGGGAGGGGAGAGAAACTCCTCGATCTTCTCCCGTACGGCGCGGTTCGCCGCGGAGATCTCCCGTTTCGTCTCCGCCGCGAGGTCCAGGTCCCCGGAAGGGTCCGCGGGGGGAACCCCGGCGAGCAGGATCTCAATGGGGGGGGTACCGGCCGCCGTTGCGGCTTCCCACCCTTGCCTCCCCCCCGCCCGGAGGGCGAGGCCGGCGAGGACGCCGAGGGCGTACGACTCCTCCTCCTTGTCCGGCCGCCCCCAGCGTCCCCGGACCCGCTGCGCCGCCGCCCCGATCAGGGCGCTCTCCTTCGCTCCGCACCCCGCCCCGGCCACCGCCGCGGACATCACCCCGGCGTATTCCGCGGTACCCTCCGCAACGTCCACCTTCCGGGTCTCGCGGACGGAGTCCGGGAACTCCTCGGCGAGGCGGGCCTGCCACGCCGCGGCGTCTGCGAGCGCGCCGGGCTTCCCCTCCACGGCACCGCGCAGCGAACGGATCAGCTCCCTCCTCAGGTATCGCGGCCCCCACGGCTCGGGGTACCGTATCCCCCGCTCCATGCTTTCCCCGGCGCCTTTCCAGTTCCGTTGCACGTACCGGTGGAACGCCTCGTGCGCGACGACCTCCGTCGACCACGACGGGTCCGCCTTGGGATCGTAGGCGAAGCCGAGGGTGGGCCTCCCGTACAGCTCCCCGAACTGGTACTCCGAGCCGGAGGTGAACAGGGGAGGGAGTTCCCCGAACGGGATGGCGGTCAGCCGGGGAATATCGCGGAACCCGTCCCGCAGATCGTTCCAAAGCAGGGCCCGTTGTCCCCGGAAGTCGGCCAGGAGCACCTGGATTTCCCTGCCGGGAAAGCCCGGCCACACGCGGTCAGGGCACTCGCAGAACGGCGGGGTCAGCAGCGCCGCGACCGCGAGGGCGGCGTTGTCCGCGTCCGCCGGCAACGGACGCCCGTCGGCCGCCGGTGTCGGCGACGGACCCGACGGCCGTCCCGCGGCGCACCCGAGGAAGACGAGCGACAGAAGGATCATCGCCACCCCACGGAGGACTTTGTACACGCGGGGTGACGAGCGGGGGGTTCCTCGGAGCGAGCGTATGGAGCGAGCGGAGACCAGTCCTCCGCAGCGAGCAGAATAGCGAGCGGAGAGGAAGCCCCCCGCCCCGCCACGGGCTTCGCGCCGGCGGGGAACCCCCGAGGGGAAGACCCGAGGGGGCACGAGGACCCCCGCGGGCAGGATCTTCCGGGTCGGGCGGTTGGTGGCAGTCATGGCGCCGGAAACGAAAAGGGCTCCCGAAGGAGCCCTCTCCGCGGATCCGCTTTCCCCGTGCGCCGGCTTACAGCTTCCCGACGAGCACGAACGCGATGACCAGCGCGTAGATGACCAGGGATTCGATCAGCGCGAGTCCGACGATCATCGGGATGAAGATCTTGTTCTGCGCGGAGGGGTTGCGCGCGATCCCCTCCAGGCCTGCCGCGATGGCACGGCCCTGCCCCATCGCGCCGCCGAACGCCGCGATCGCGATGCCGAACCCTGCCGCCAGGGCGATGACGGCCTTCACGTTCGAATCCCCGCCCGCGGCCGGAGCGCCCTCCGCCGCCATAGCCACCGACGCCACCGCCACGAAGAGCAGGGCGACGAGGAAAGAGAAAGTGACTCTGCGGAACATTGGGTTTCCCCCTTTCGGATTGTTATCCCGGCGCCCGGTTCCGCCCGCACGCCGGAGGTGATGCCGCTGTGGAACCGGACCCCTAATGCTCCTCGGAGTGCGCTACCGCGCCCGAGATGTAGATCATGGAGAGGATGGTGAATACGAACGCCTGCATGAACGAGACGAAGAGACCGAGGCCCATGAAGACCGACGGGACGACGATCGGGATCAGCGCCATGAAGCCCGCCACCACCGCGTGGTCCCCCGTGATGTTCCCGAAGAGACGCAGGGAGAGGGACATCGGCCGCGCCAGGTGCGAGATGATCTCGATGGGGAGCATGATCGGCGCCATCCACCACACGGGGCCGAGGAAATGCTTCAGGTAGGCGAGACCGTTCTCCCGCAGGCCGAAGTAGTGGGTCGACAGGAAGATGACCACGGCCAGCCCCACGGTGATGTTCATCTTCTGCGTCGGGGGGAGGAACCCCGGGATCAGCCCGAGGAGGTTCATGAACAGGATGAAGATGAAGCAGGTTCCGAGAAGGGGGAGGTACTTCTTGTAGTGGTGGCCGATGACGTCCTCCGCCAGCTGCGAGAGGAACCCGAGGATCAGCTCGAAGAAGTTCCGCAGCGTGAAGCGGGGCTCCGGGATCACCATGTCCTCCGTCCGGCGGCTCCCCACGACGAGGGCCGACCCGGCGACGAGGAA